>CALZQD010000001.1 GCA_945828175.1 uncultured Bacteroidales bacterium
ATGAAGCGGTAGCCGGCCGAAGCGCCGAGGTTGAAGGCGGGGAAATATCCTAAGGATACATAACCGCGGTAAGGCGTCAGCGAGAGCGTGTCGCCGTAGTTCATCGGCTCGAGGCGCGAAATCGAAGGCAAAATCTCCGACGCCTCGCCATATTCATAGAGGCCGAGCGCCTTGTGGCGGATTGCGGGCGAATAAAGCTCGGGCACGACCGAGCCGAGGCGCGTGGCCTGACGTTCGACGGGGACGACCGTGCGGTCGACGGTGATTTCGGTCTTGAGGTCCTTGGCCTGAGCCGCCATGGTGCCGGCGAGTGCTGCGCCGGCGAGTATATATCTGATATTAACCATCTTAATCTATTATTTATTTAGTCGGTTGTCAATCATCATGAAAACATCGGTTTCGTCACCGGGATAATTCTCCTTTAGAGCCTTGAGATATTCCTTGGCCTCGAAGCTCTTGCCCTCGGCCTCGAAGATGTCACTCAGCAGGATGAATCCGCGGGCGAGCCAGTATGAGTGGGGAGTGCCCGAAGCATTGAGGGCCTCGACAGTCTTGCGGGCCTCGGTGACTTTCTTGTCGTCGAAGAGGCTCTGCGACAGATAGTAGGCACTTTTGGCGCCGTAGAGGTCGTCGGTGACTGAGGCAATCTTGCGCCATTCGTCGCGGGCTGCATCGCGGTCGCCGCGCATCTCGAGGGCGAGGCCGCGCGAGAATATCGCCTCTGTCTTGTCCTCCGAGCCGAGGGTCGACGATGCCAGCAGGGCGTCGGCGGCAGCGATGACGGCCTCGTAGTCAGAGAGGTCGCGGGCGGCGCGCATGATGCCGGTGCGGGCGGCGTTGAGATTCTTCGACGACGAGGCTCGCTGTTCGAGGGCGCGCCAGGTGGCGAGCGCCGGCTCGGTCTGGCCGAGGTTATACTGGCGTGTGGCCACAACGGCGTAGGCGTTCTCGCTCAGGCTGTTGTCGGGGAAACGCTCGACGAGCGCCCTGGCATAGCCGTAGGCCTTGTCGTCTTCGCCGTCCTCGACGGCGGCTTCGAGCAGATATGATGTCGCCTTGGCGAAATAAGCGCCGTCGGGATATTTCTTGGTGTAAGCCTCGAGTCGGGCGGTGCGGCCTTCGGTGATATAATCGCGCTCGGCGGTCTCGAAGGTGAGGCGGTCGACTTCTGAGATGTCGATTTTCGGAGCGTCGGGAACCGAATTGATAAACTCCATATATTCGGCGAGGGTGCCGTCTTCGGCGCAGATGAGCTTGAGGGCGTCGACGGCCTCGCGGGCCTCCTCGCTGGTGGGATAGAGGCGGATGACGTCTTTATATGTGTCGACAGCCTGCGACTTCTTGTTGTCGTTGAGCAGCGTCAGCGCCAACTGCAGATAACCCTGTCGGCCCTGAGCCGTGTTGGGATATTCAGAGACGAGGCGGCGGTAAACCTTGATGGCCGAAGCGTTGTCACCGAGCTGGATGTAGCTCGAAGTCATCTCGAGCATGGCGTCGGCAGCGAGGGTCGACGAGGGGAAGTCGGCGAGCATCTTCTCGAGCCCGACAATCTTGGCGCGGTGGTCACGCTCATAGCCGCGCATCAGTGCTTTTTGGAAGAGCGAATAGTCGCCTGCCGCGGGATTGAGCTGATATGATTTGTCGTAGAGGCGTCCGGCCTCGGCGAAGTCAGAGGCATAATAGCTGATGTCGCCCAAGCGGTTGTAGGCGTCGGCGAGGGCTTCGGGACGCTGCGTCGGAGCGGCCACGAACTTCTCGAACGAGCGGCGCGCGTCGTCATAGTCCTTGAGGGCAAACTGCGTGTAGCCGAGGTCGTAGTTGGCGATGGCGGCGTTACCTGAGCGCGCGGGAACCTTGGCGAGATAAGCCTTGAGGTTTTTCTCGGCAGCCTCGTAATCGCCGTCGCGATACTGCGCCTCGCCGAGCAGAAGCTTGGCCTCGAGAGCGCCCTCGCGGTTGTAACGCGCAAGCGGCTCGACGGCTGTCAGATAAGTAATTGCGCGCTTTGGATTGCCCGTCGACAGGGCGCGGGCGCCGAGCGTATAGAGTATCTGCTGCTTGGCGGCAAGAACTTTCTCGCCGGGATTCTTCATGCGCTCGATGCTTTCGAGGGCCGACTCATAATTGTTGTCGGTCATATAGCCCGTGACGATATATTCCTGAACCTCAGCGGCATGATCGCTCTCGGGATAGCGGCGCAGGAATTCCTCGAAGGTCGCGACGGTGCTTCCGAAAGGTATCGTCGCGCCGTCGAACTTGGCCACGGCGTAGTTGTAGAACGCCGCCTCCTGGACTTTCGTGTCGTAAGTCAGACGCAGCGCCTTGTCGAAGGCGAGCAACGCGGCCGATTTGTCGCCGCTGTTGACAAGAGCCTGGCCGATATAGAGATAGGCGCTCTGACCCATAGCGCTGTCATCGGCCGAGACAGGTTCGAGTGCCTCGATTGCACGGGCATAATTGCCCTGCTCATATTCGGCGAGGCCGAGGATATAGAGCGTCGACAGCGAGGGATTCTCGACCGCCGCGCGGTATTTCTTGAGATAGTCGATGGCTTCGCTGCCGCGGCCGGTATGATAAAGCGACTCGCCGGCTATGCGGTTGGCCTCGGCGACGAAGTCAGCGCGGCTGTCATTGCGTCGCAGGAGCGATTTGGCCGTGCTCAGAGCGCGGTTATAATCGCCGTCGACGAAATAGATCTGCGAGAGATAGTAGTCGGCCATATTGCCCGGCTCGGCCGAGGTATCGACATCCTTGAACAAACGCTGTGCCTCGCGGTAATCGCCTTTAACATAGGCGATATAGCCGAGATAGAAGCGGGCGGCGTTGGCGTAGCGGCGGCTCGACAGCAGCGAGTTGAAACGCGCTGCGGCGGCATCGAAATCGGCGAGCTGCAGGCGGCAGTAGCCCTCGCGGTAGACAAGCTCGTCGGCCTCGTTGGCCGGAAGGGCGTCGGCGTTGACTTTCTGATAGACCTTCAGCGCGTCGGCATAGCTCGTCTCAAAGAGGCAGTCGCCGATGCGCATCAGAGCCTGCTGGCGGTGGAGCGAATAGGGATACATCGACAGGAAAGCCACGAAATGGGGCTTGGCCGCGCGTCCCGAGACGTTGAAATTTGCCATGGCGATGAGCCAGTCAGACTCCTCGCGCTCGCTCTCGGAGAGGACGGCGCGGTCGAGGCGGGCAAGCTGGTCGATGCATCCGACATAATTGCGGTCGGCATACATGGCCTCACCGCGTTTGAGATAACCGTCATTGCCGGTCGAATTTATCTGAGCCACCACCGGCATCACAGCCGCGCCAGCGAGGATAGAAATAATTAATCGCTTTTTCATAATCAGAGATTTGCTGCAAAGATAGAAATTCTTACCGAGCCCGCAAAATAGTCGCGCCCCCGTTATTGGCGCGTCTGGCCCGAGCCGGTTATGAGATACTTGTAGGTGACGATTTCGTTGAGCGCCATGGGGCCGCGGGCGTGGAGCTTCTGGGTCGAGATGCCGATTTCGGCACCCATGCCGAACTGAGCGCCGTCGGTGAAGGCGGTCGAGACGTTGGCATAGACGCAGGCGGCGTCGACCGAGGCAAGGAAGCGGTCGCGGGCCTCGGGCTGCTCGGCGACGATACACTCGCTGTGGTGAGAGCCGTGGCGGGCGATGAAATCGAGGGCCTCGTCGATGTCGGCGACGGTCTTGAGCGACATCTTGTAGTCGAGCCACTCGCGGCCGAAGTCGCTGTCGGCGGCATGGTGCAGCAGCGGATAGACGCCTTCGAGGGCGGCATACGACTCGTCGTCGGCATAGATCTCGACATTCTTCTCGGCGAGGCGGTCGCAGAGCGTCGGCAGGGCGTCGAGGCAGGCGCGGTCGATAACAAGGCAATCGAGGGCGTTGCAGACGCTGACGCGGCGCGTCTTAGCGTTGAAGATGATGTCGCGGCCGGTGGCAATGTCGCCCGAGATGTGGAAATATGTGTGGCAGACGCCGGCGCCGGTCTCGATGACGGGAACAGTGGCGTTGTCGCGGACGAAGTCGATGAGACGACGGCTGCCGCGCGGGATTATGACGTCGATATAGCCGACGGCATGGAGCATCGCCGTCACGGCGTCGTGGTCGTTGGGCAACAGGGTGACGGCGTCCTCGGGCAGACCGGCGGCAATGAGCGAGTCGATGATGATGGCGACAGCGAGGGCGTTGGTCTCGGAGGCCTCATGACCGCCTTTGAGCACGACGGCGCTGCCGGCCTTGAAGCAGAGGCTGAAGACGTCGAAGGTGACGTTGGGACGCGACTCATAGATGACGCCTATGACGCCGAAAGGCACCGTCACCTTGCGTATCAGCATGCCGTTGGGGCGCTCGCGGCGCTCAAGCTCGCGGCCCAGGGGCGACGGCAGAGCGGCGACCGAGCGCATATCGGCTGCGATGCCGGCGATGCGTTCGCGGGTAAGTTTAAGACGGTCATACATAGGCGAATCTTCGCCCATCCGGGCGAGGTCGACGGCATTGGCCTCGAGGAGGTCTGTCGCGCGGTTTTCGAGGCGGTCGGCCAGCTCGAGCAGGAGGGCGTCGCGCTTCTCGGTTGAGATGAGTGAAAGTCGGCGACCCACTTCGGCCGCACGGCGGAATATCTTTTCCATAATGAATTATCTGTTTAGCGTTCTCGTAGTTATTGAAATACGCGTGAATCATCGATATAAAGGTAATCGGCGTGGACGAGGGGCTTCTCGCCTCCGCGGCCCATCATGTCGCGGGCCGTCTGCGCGTCGAAGGCCACGCGGCCCCAGGCGACGGTCTCGCCGCGGCTGTCGGCGACGATGACGATGTCGTCTTTCTCGAAATCGCCCTCGACGGCGGTGACGCCGACGGCGAGGAGGCTGGCGCCGTCGCGCGACAGCAGGGCCTCGCGGGCGCCGTCGTTGACGGTGAGTGTGCCTTTGGCAAACGATTCGCTGTGGGCAATCCATTTCTTGACGCCTGTCTGGCGGCGGTCAGAGGCGACGAAGGTCGTCGACCCGGCTTCGGGGTCGCCGTCGACCAGGCGCGGCAGTATGTTGTCGCGCTTGCCGTTGGCGATGACGACGGCTATGCCCTCCGACGCAACCTTGCGGGCGATGCGGTATTTCGTGGCCATGCCGCCGCGTCCGGCGCTCGACTTCGACGAGGTGATATACTGCGACATATCGTCTTCCGGCATGATGCGCGGTATCAGGCGCGAGGCCGGGTCGGCGGGGTCGCCGGTGTAGAGGCCGTCGATGTTGCTGAGGATGACGAGCGCGTCGGCGTCCATCATCGTGGCGATGAGGCCCGAGAGCTCGTCGTTGTCGGTAAACATCAGCTCGGTGACCGAGACGGTGTCGTTTTCGTTGACTACGGGGATGACGCCGCAGCGCAGCATCACCTCCATGCAATGTTTCTGATTGAGATAGTGGCGGCGCGTGGCGAAATTCTCTTTCGTCGTCAGCACCTGGCCGCAGACGAGGTCGTGGTCGCGGAAAAGCTCGTAGTAGCGGTTGATGAGCCACGCCTGGCCGACAGCGCTGAAGAGCTGCCGCTGCGACACGTCGTCGAGAGCGACGTCGATTTTACCGCCGATACGTCCGCGGCCCGAGGCAACGGCGCCCGACGAGATGAGTATGACGTCGATGCCACGGCGCCTGAGCTCGGCGACCTGGTCGACGATGGCGCTCAGACGGGTAATGTCGAGGCGCCCGTCGCGGCGGGTCAGCACGTTGCTGCCGATTTTGATTACGAGGCGCCTGATGTCTTTGTCTGTCATCATAACAATGTCAGTTTAAATTCTTCTGCAAATGAAGCAAATGCCTGATTCTCTTTAACCATATAGTTGTAGACCTCGCGCTCGGTCCACGTCATCGGCGACGATTCGCCCGTGTTGATTTCGACGACGATGTCGAAGTTGTCGTTCTGGAGCCGGTCGCGCATATAGCCGACGATCTCGGGGAGCGCAGGCTTGAGGACGTTCGACTGTATCTCGCTGTCGACGGTCATGACATAGCTGTCGCCGCCGATTTGGCGCGGCTTGGCTGTGCGCATGGTGTTGATTATCACCTTGGCCGACGGGTGCGACTGGATGTAAGATTCCCAGAACGTATTGACGGCTTCAGGCGAATAGGCCCGGGTGCGCTTCTCGCGGACGGTATCGGCAGCGTTTTGGGCTGCGTTGGCGGCCGCCTTCTCGTCGACCAGGCCGTGGCGCAGCGAAATCTTAGGCAGCGGTATGCGCCCGGGCCTTACAGTCGAGGCCGGGGTCGATGCCGGGGCCGTGGCTGCGGTAGCTTCCTTAGCTATATTAGCTACTTTAGCTACATCAGCTTCTTTAGCTATTTTAGCTGCTTTAGCTATCTCATCAGCCTTAGTTTCTTTAGCCGCCTCTGCCTGCTTGGTGACAATTGGTTTTAACTGCCCCTCTCCGTTGTCACCGTCACTGGGGGAGGGGCTGAATGATTGGCACAGTTTGATGAGCGTCAGCTCGACCAGGAACTGTTTGTTTGACGCAGCCCGGTAATTGAGGTCGGCGTCGTTGCACAGAGCCATGGCCCTGTAGAGGAACTGCGGCGGACATTTCGCGGCCGCGGCGGCCATCTCGGCCTTCACCTCGTCGGCATCTTCGAGCAGGCAGGCCGTCGCCGGATTCTGGGCCACCATGAGGTCGCGCAGATATTGGCCGAGGCCGTTGACGAAGAAGAGCGAGTCGAAGCCGCGCTCGCGTATCTCCTTATAAATCAGCAGCGCCGCAGGTACATCGCCCTTGACGAAGGCGTCGAGCAGGCGCCCGTAGTAGCTGCGGTCGAGGATATTGAGGTTGGCAATTGTCGACGCATAGGTGATATTGCCCTTCGACGAAGCCGCCACCTGGTCGAAAATCGACAGGGCGTCGCGCATGGCGCCGTCGGCCTTGCGGGCGATGACGTTGAGGGCGGCGCGCTCGGCGCTGATGCCCTCGTTGGCGGCGACCGAAGCAAGATGCTCGGCTATGTCGTTGACGGTTATGCGGTTGAAGTCATATATCTGGCAGCGCGAGAGTATCGTCGGGATTATCTTGTGCTTCTCGGTTGTCGCGAGGATGAAGATGACATACGACGGCGGCTCTTCGAGCGTCTTGAGGAAGGCGTTGAAGGCGGCCGACGAGAGCATATGCACCTCGTCGATGATGAAGACGCGATAGCGGCCGTGTGTCGGCGGCATCTGCACCATCTCGATGACCTCGCGGATGTCGTCGATGCCGTTGTTCGAGGCGGCGTCGAGCTCGACGATGTTCATCGAGCGGCCTTCGTTGAACGAACGGCACGATTCACATTCGTTGCAGGCCTCGCCGTCGGCGGTCGGGTTGGCGCAGTTGATTGTTTTGGCGAAGATGCGGGCGCACGAGGTCTTGCCTATACCTCGCGAGCCGCAGAAGAGATAGGCGTGAGCCAGGCGGTCGGTGGCGATGGCGTTTTTGAGAGTCCCCGTCAGCGCACGCTGCCCGACAACCGACGAGAACGTCGTCGGGCGATATTTACGAGCTGAGACTATATACTGTTCCATAATGGCAAAGATAGTCAACCTCCGACAAATAACGAAGCCACAGCGCCAAAAAATTTCTCATCTTTTTGTCTTTGCCGTCCGTAAGGGCACGTGACGGCAGGCCGCAGACGCAATAAGCGCCGGGAGAATATTTCGCCCGGCGCTTATTGTCAGTTATTTCACACTGCTGCGTCAGTCTTCGAGGTAGTAGTCGACGTAGGTGACGATGCGGATGTTTTTGATGTAGGGGGTATACTGGTCGCGGTCGGTGATTGAGAACTGGCCCTGTGTGGCGGTCTTGATTTTGCCGAGGCGGCTGTCTGAGTCGGCGGCAAACTTGTTGGCGGCCTCGCGGGCGTTGCGGGTGGCCTCGGCTATCATCTCGGGCTTGATCGAGTTGAGGTCGGTATACTCGTAAGTCGTCAGATATTCATAGTCTTCTGTCAGAGCGATACCCTGTTTGAGCAGTTCGGTCTGGGCGTCGATGAGCTTGCGAATCTTGTCGACCTTCGACGAGGTGACGACGATGACGTTGGTGACGTTGTAGCGGTAGCGCACGTTCTCGTTCGAGTAGCTGTTGGCCATGCGGTCGTTGACGGCGGGCGGATTGACCGATATCTCGCTGTCTTCGATACCGTTGTTCTTCAGAAAGGCGAGGATGGCGGCGTTGTTGCGCTGAATCTTGTCGTAGATGGCCGTGAGCTCGTTGCCCATCTCCTTGGTGACGATAGGCCATGTTACCTTGTTGGCCATGACCTCTTTCTCGCAGAGACCGCGGACGGTGACGGCGCGGTCGCGGTGGCTGAAGTCGTCGATGCCGGCCTTCAGGCAGAGACCGAGGACGACGATGGCGACGGCAATCAGCAATGAGGGAATGATTCCTGAGTTTTTCATTTTTTCATCATAAATTGGTTACTGTTATTTAACCCATTTGACGGTCGAAGTGTTCTCGCCTGTGACGCGGATGACGTAGACGCCTGCCGGGAGGTCTGACAGCGAGACTGTTGCACCGGGAACGGCGACAGCCTTGACTAAGGCGCCCGAAGCGGCATAGACCTCGACGAGGGCGGCCTCGCCTGCGATGTGGAGCGTGGCGTCGGCGTCGACATAGGTACGCTCGCCGTCGGCGACAGCGTCACCGACACCGGCAGCCGACGAATAGACGAAGGTGACGGTCTCGCTGTAAGGCGTATACTGCACCGACGAGGCGGTCGTCAGGTAGTAGGCTCCGCGGGCGCGCAGATAGTAGGTATTGCCGTCGACAAGGGTCTTGCCGCTGAGCTTGACCTCGCCGAGAGCCTTGCCCTTGACGCCGAAGCCGTCGATGTTCATCGTCGCGCTCGAGCGCGAGGGGAACGACTCCGAGGCGCTCAGGTAGACCGTGACATGGCTCATGCCCTCCCACGGAGCGACTTCGACGACGTCATCGCTGTGGAGCGTCATATTCTGCTTGTCGGGGTTGACGAATACCGGAGCGGCGTAGTCGCTACGGTTGACGGTGCTGAATGCCACGGGGTCAGAGGCCGATTCGATGCCGTCGTGAGTGGCGACGACGCGCGCATAGTAACGGCGGCCGCTCATCAGTGTCAGAGCCGGCACGGTAAGCTTGTCGGCCGACGTCTCGGCGCTGTAGATGACGTCTTTAAACTGGCTGTCGCGGCCGATTTCGAAGCGGTAGCTGCTGCCGTCGACGGCCTTGGTCCATGTGAACGAGGGCGTAAGCACAAGCTCTGTGGCCTCGGCTGCGGGCGATGTAATGGTCACCTTGCCTGCCACGAACGAGCCGACGGCCGACATGGCCTGCGGGGCGTTGGCGCGGCATGAGGCGACGCGCCAGTAGTAGGTCTGCCCGTCTACGATGCCGGGAATCGATGTCGACGAGGCGCGGGGTTCTTTGGTTTCGATATAGCCGACGATGTCGCTGAAAGCGGCGTCGCGGGCGACTTCAACGACATAGCGTCCGGCCTCGCCGGTCCAGGTGAAGTCAAAGAGGTCGAGGGCCGTCTGAGCCTCGCCGGGATATGTCAGTGTGGCGGGCTGGCAGGTGCCGACAGCGGCGCCGTCGAACAGCGGCGGATACTCGTTGCCGTAGCGGTCGTAGACGGCGACAGCCCAGCGGTAGCCGCTCGCCTTGTCAGAGGGAATCTCGTAGCTGTTGGTGTAGCTTATGCCGTCGAGATACTCGCGGCGGCAGTCGAATTTCTCGTCGGCCATGGCCGCGGGGACGGCGTAGACCGTGTAGCGCATGCCTTCGACGGCGTCCCAGCGCAGTGTGTTGCCGTCGACGCGCACGTTGGCGGTCATCGCCGGCACGCCCCCGTTATTCCACGGGCGCAGGGGCATCAGCACCTTGTTCTGGAAGACGGCGTGGGCCATGTTGTCGCCGAATGTGCGGCGGGCGCCGTCGTAGGTCTCGTAGTTGTTGACCCACTTGTCATACTGGAAGAAGGCCGTGCCGCCCTGGTCGACGTGCGAGGTCTCGCGCATGATTTCGACCTCGTCGACAAAGGTCCGGGTGCTGTGCGACGAGCCGAGGTCAGAGATGTCGGTCGAGACATAGAAATGGCGGCCGAAACGGTCGGCGGCGCGCTGCCACCACGGGGCGAGCTCCTCGAACTGAGTGCCGGGCCAGTAAATCTGCGGCGAGATGAAGTCGATCGACTTGTCGTTGAGCCACGTCAGCGGGTCGGCGTGGATGTTTTTATACTGCCAGTCGCCTTTGATATAGGGCAGACCGTATTTCTCCTCTACGTCCTCGGGGCAGGCCACGCCGGCGGGCGCGATGCCGAAGACGACATAGGGTTTTATCTCCTTGATTTCTCGATTGACGCGGGCCACGAGGCGGTTGATGTTGTCGCGGCGCCAGGCGGCCTGGTCGAGCTTGCCGCCGCCGGCGGTGTATGCCTTGTAGTCGTCGGCGTCGAGGCTCATCGGCGTCGTGTTGGTGTAGAAGTAGTCGTCGAAGACGAGGCCGTCGACGTCATAGTTGGTGACAATCTCCTTGCAGATGTCGACGATGCGCTGCTGCACCTCGGGCAGAGCCGGGTTGAGGATAGCCTCTTTCGACTGCTCGAGGAGCCAGTCGGGATGCGAGTTCTCGTAGCTCAGCGGGTCGCTGCCGTGGCCCGACTCTTGGCGGTAACGGTAGGGGTTGACCCAGGCGTAGACCTCGATACCGTTGCGGTGGGCGCAGTCGACGAGGAAACCGAATACGTCGTAGGCCGGCTCGACGCCGTAGGCCGTGCTGACGATATTCGACCACGGCTCATACTGCGATTTGTAGGTTGTGCCGCAGTTGACGCGCGCGTGATAGTAGACGGCGTTGATGTTCTGAGCCTTGAATTTCTTCATGCGGTTTTCGAGAATGTTCTTCGTCGAGTTGGCGTTGCTCGACGTGACGGCGCTCGACGGCCAGTTGTTGCTGAGGAAGGGGGTCATGTAGACGGCCCTGTGCTCGCGCGAATGTTCTTTGGCTGTGGCCGCCGCGGGCGCCAACGCTATGGTTGCAGCGCATATGGCCGCGCATATCTTCTTGATCATAAACGTTTTGTTGTATTTTTGAACGTGGTTTAAAAGTTACTGAGGCAGCCCTCTACATATAGCATATATGCAAGGCTGCCTCAGGTATTTTTCACTTCTGACCCTTAGCAGGGAATCAGAAGAGCTTGGTCTTGTTGGGGTTTAGCACTATGCCCGTGCCGAGGTCGCTGGTCTCGCCGTAGTTCGACACTTTCTGGGTAGCGGGGTCATAGACCACGATGCCTGCGTGAACGCCGTTGGCGTCAGCGCCGACGGGGCGGTAGCAGAAGTAGACCTTGCCGCTCTCCGTGTCGACGGCAAACTGGGTCGTGTAGACGCCCTCAGAGTCGGTCGAGTTGATAGGATCGGCGTCCATGGCGATATACTTCGTGATGTCCTTGTCTGTGACGGTTGCGCCGATTGCGGGCAGCGGGCACTCGAAGAAGCCGGGGTTAGGCACTACGCGCCAGCCGAAGAGGCGGTTGTGAACCTCGTCGACGGCGAATGTCGACATGCGCACACCATCGAGGACAGGAAGAGCGGGCAGAGGTGCTTTTTCGGCATCTTTTTGCGTAGGATAAATCTGCGAATTCTGGAAGCGGAAGATGCCGATGCCGTTGAAGCTCTTGCCCATCCACCAGTAACCGGCCTTGTCGCGGTAGAGGCCGTTGGTGATGGCGCCGTAGCTGATACCGCGGCCATAATAAGGAACTTGATTGTTGACCATGACGTAGCTTGCGCGGTTGTTGTCTGAGTTCTTGCCCTCGACCTCGCCGCGGGCTGTCAGAGGGATGCTCGAGAAGCCGGTGTTACGGTCTGAGTAGTAGAGGTCACCGTTGTATGCCACGCCTCTGAAGGGGTCGTTGAAGGCAGCGCCGCCGACATTGGTGATGACGGTGTTGACGTTCGTGCCGTCGGTTCGCATTGCTGTAATCCTACCGTCGCCGAGAACGCCGTCCTCGTCGTTGATGTAGTAGTACTGCTTGCCGGCGTCGAGGATATAAATCCAGCCTGCGTTAACAGTCTCATCATTCTCGCCTATTTCAGGCACGTCGGCATAGACAAGGTTGAAGACTGTCGAGCCTGAAGATACACCCATATCAAAGGGAAGGACCTTAGTGCCGGCGGGAAGATTGTCGACAATCTTGAGAGCCTTGATATTGCCGCCGCGCTGAGCATAGTAGAGAGTCGGAGCGGGCTCGCTGCAGCCGACCTGTACGTTGAGGTAGGCGGGGTCGAGCTGACGGTTTTCGCCGTCGACGTCAAACCAAGCATTAATATCAATGCGCTGTGAACCGATGTTCTTGAACTTCACAGGCTCGGGATAGTCGACAGTGCCGTCGGCGTTGGCGTAGCCGATGAAAGTGGTCACGGGGTTACCAGCGGCATCGACTGTGCCTTCGGGGAATTTCCACTCATATTTCACACGGAGATTCTCGGGGTTGGGGAGCTCGAGCGCGAAGGTCAGCTCGGTGTTGTCATACTCAACGACATCTGTGCTCTGAGTATCGATAGACAGTACGGGTACGATGTCGAAAATCATAAGCGGATAAGTCTTTTTGCCGACACCGTCGAGCGTCAGGGTAACTTTATATGTTCCCGCAGTTTCAAATTTATGGGTAGGATTCACTTCGGTTGATGTTGTTCCATCACCAAAATCCCATACAAAATTTCCCGATTTCGCTGATATATTATTAAACTGAATTGTCGATACGACATAGAAATCGAGAGAGTACTCATCGCCGTCGACATTATATGTGAAGTCAACGTCTGCATTCGGGAAGACGTGCTCTTTCGGATCTTTGTCGACGCAGGCGGTCGTCGCCATTAAGGCGACACCGGCTACGACTAATTTATTGATAAATTTCATATTAAGGTCGATTTAGATAATTAACTTATAGTGACATCTCGGGTATCAGCAGCTACGCCTTCGTTACCGTCGGTATCATATACCTTGTAACGGACTCTCAGAACATACTTGCGGCTGAAATCGACCTTAAAGCAGCGGTTAGCCGAGTCGTAGATCCAGTCCTGGAAAGGAATGTTCTCGATGAGGGTCTTGAACTTGGGCAGCCATTCGGGGCGAACGCTCGAAACGATTGAACCCGAGTTGTCGTCGTAGCGGCAGAAGACCCACTCGGCGGCCTTGTAGACCGGGTAGATAACCTGACCCTCTGTCGGAGTGTAGTCCTTGCCGACTTCATGGTAGATTGTCTTGGGTTTCTCGGGGTCTGTCGTGTCGTAGGTAATATAGTAGTAGCCCACGATAGCGTCGTCTTTGGCTTCGGTTGTCGAGAACCAGAGGTCGCTCTTCTCCGATGTGCCGCCGTCGTCCTTGGTGGTGTCGATTTCGGGGAGACCGACAGCCTTGAACTGCTCGTTGGTGAAGTTATAGTTGAGATAGACGGCGCGCAGGGCGTTGTAGTACGACGGTGCCGAGCTTTCGTCGGTCAGATAGCCTATGACGGTCTTCTTGAAATTATCGGCGAAGCCTTCGGGATAATAAGAATCAAAGAGTCGCTGATTCCACTCCGCGGCATCACTCCACATAACCGGAGCAAGCGTACGCGAAACGTTGACACTGCCGTTTACGAGATACTCATGGCCATTGAATTCAGCAGCTGAATGAGGGAAAACCGCCACAGGCTGATAGGCACGCATAGTATCATTTAAGGTCACTGTTGACGTATAGTTGAGTGTCGAACCACCGAGTTTGGCGCTGACAGCGGCGACATCCTGTCGTTCTATAAGATACCATATTTCGCTACGATCGGGCGTTTTTCCAGGCTCTACATAATACTTACCGAGGAAAGTAAAACTCTCTCCAGCTTTGCATTGATTAGTGCCAAGCTCATAATAACAGGTTGGTACAGCCTGACCGAGCTGAGTGTTGTCAGCAATAAGATCGTGATTTGCGCAAGAACCAAGGGCAAGCGCTCCGACCGTCAGGATTCCCAGTTTATATTTTAAGTTCATAAGATATTTTCGGTTTTGAAGGTTATTTCAATATATGTCTGTTATCATTCTGCAGTGAGAGAGGTCTTCACACCGTAGTCATAAGCCCAGATCATGGGGACTCTCAGCCATTTGTGGTTCTTCGATGCACCAAGGCGCTCGAGTTCGGCGAGGTTATATTTCTCCTCGGTCTCGGGGTCGTAGTTGATGCGCTGAACCCAGCAGTTCTCCTGCTCTGAGGTCGAGAGACCGTCGATCCAGAATGCCTGATAGAGGTTGTAGGGACGGCGGAGTGTCGGGTAGACGATTTCCTGGGCGTCGCCGATGCCATAGCCGTTGCGGTTGTTCGAGTAGTGGTAGCGGCGCATGTCGGTCCACTGTTCGGGCTGCATATACATGGCTATGTATTTCTGTGTCATCAGGTCGTAGAGTGTATAGTTGGCGGGGTCGAAGAACCAGTGTTTCTGACCAATTTCGCTGGCGGGCTTGACTGCGCCGACCTTGACGTTGTCGAAGAAGGCGGTAGCGCGGTTCTCGAAACCTTTCTGAGCCGAAGCGGCGCCTGTCGTTGTCGAGGGCTGGTTGCCGGCGACGGGATAGAGGCCGTTGTTGTCGGCGAGGAAGCGGTCGAGGTGACGCTGTACGTTCCACTTCGTAGCCTCTTTGGCGAGTTCGCAGGCCTTGACCTTGTCACCCATCCAGTAATAGGCCTCGGCCTGGATGAAGTAGAGCTCTTCCATCGTGAAGATGGCGTTGTAGGCGTCGGTTCCTGCGGCATAAGCGCCGGCGTAGAGGTTGGGATAATGGGTCTGCTTGAAGGTCGAGCCTGCGCCGATATTGTTCTCGAGGAAGCGGATCATCACTTTGGTCTTGTCGTTCGATGCCGAGATGGGACCGTTGTTGGGGACGAGTAGCAGAGCCAGACGCGGGTCAGCGCCATAGCCGTTGCTGCGGTCGAATTCGCCCTGACGGAGCTCGATGCCGGGATTGATGATACCCATGCAGTCCTGAATAAAGAATTTCGAGGGGACTGCCGATGTCAGCAGGTTGTCGCGCGACTCCCAAGAGTTGATTTTGGGCTGTGCCGAACTCCAGGGTGCGTTTTGCTCACCAATGGCAATTTCTCCGCCGCGCGAATAATCATATCGCGGCTCGTTGCCGAACCATTCGCCGTAGAGCAGGTCGCCGCTGCGCCATGTGTCGATGGCCGCCTGAGCTGCGTCGATGATTTTCTGGCAAGTGGCCGGCGAGCGGTCGATGTTGGGGATATTGCGCAGAAGCAGACGAGCCTTGACGGCCTGAACGAGACCCTTCCATTTATTTAGATCACCTGCATACAGACGATCCATCTTCTTGGTTATAACCTGATTCTGCGGACTATTCACTATGTCAGGATCATTATACATCTTGAGCAGATCTTCGCACTCCTGGAACATCCATGCGTAGATCGAAGCCTGGGTGTCGTAGTGGGGCGAGTTCGACAGATAAGCCTCCGAGCGTGGCATGTCGCCGAAAGCGTCGGTGGTGAGCTGGGTCGACATGAGCATGATTGTGCGGGCGATGAGCTCGTAGTTGGGCGAATTGAGGTCGCGCGAGTTCTTGATGAGCTCGTTGCCGTTGACGCCGATGTCATAGAAATGGCGGCGCCATTGCGGGTGACGGTTCATCGTCAGGAACTGCCAGCCGCTCTTGTAGGCATAAGAGCCTGTCTGCGATTTGCCCATCGTCGTGAGGCACTGCGACAGATAGATGTAATACTCTGAGTGGTCATAGACAGTCTGGCTGGCATAAAAGACCACAACAGGCAGACCAAGTTCAGCAGTATTTTTATGAGCTTTATCGGGATTGACGTTTTCTTTAAGAACGTCTTCGCAACCTGCTGTCGCAAGTCCGATAAGCACTGCCAAAGTTATTGCTTTTATCTTGTTCATAATAATAATCGTTGGACTGAGATTAGAAGGTTACGTTAACATTGAAGTTGAAGCTGCGCATACTGGGCACGCTATAGTTGTCGATACCCATGGCGCCCGTACCGTTGGCTGCTGAAGGCATGACCTGAGGATCGGCGCCCGAATACTTCGTGAGCAGGAAGAGGTTGCGGCCTGTGAGCGAACATTTGAGACCTTTGACAGGATTCTTGCTGCCGAGGCGCTTCATAAGATCACCGAAGTCATATGCAAGTGTTACATAACTCAAGCGTACATAAGAACCGTCTTCAATGAAGTTTGATGATACATTGTTAATGTAGTTGCTAACAAAATTCTGGTCAAGGATGACAGGTGTTGTATTCTTGCGATAAGTTCCGTCACCGTTGTCGACCACACCATTGAAGATTATTTTATGATTGCGATATTTTGCCAGACGGGCGTCCATGCCGTTGCTCATAAGTCCGCGGCCTGTTACATTGACAACATCACCGCCGACGCGGCCGTCGAAGAGGAACGACAGCGAGAGGTTCTTCCATGACAGTGTCGAGCCGAAGCCAATGAGGCAGTCGGGCTCGCGGTTGCCAATATAGTTGCCTTTGGCCGGTGACACAATCGGCTTTCCTTCGTTATCAATAAGGACACTGCCATCGGGAGCACGCTGGTAGTCGATACCCGAGACACCGGTGGTCGAACCGCCGAGGTAGGCCGATGCGAAGATGTCGCCATACTGGCCACCTTGGATTTCACTGACGTTTTCGGGAAGTGATTTCACTTTGCCGCGGTTATATGAGAAGTTGACGATAGCCGACCAGTTGAAGTCCTTGCTGACGATAATGTCCTGATTCAAGGTTGCCTCGAGGCCCTTGTTCTCGATACTGCCCTCGTTGCGGGTCTGGAGGATGGTACCCGATGCGGGCGATACGCGGACGGTGACAATCTGGTTGTCGACCGTTGTATTATAGTAGGCTACGTCGAGACGGGTGCGGTTATTGAAGAATCGCAGGTCGGCACCGATTTCCCATGAGCTCGTCATCTCGGGCTCGAGGCGGATGGCCTTGGAAGCCGTCGGGTCGACACCGAAACCGCCGTCGGGGAAGGTTGACCACTGTTTGTAGTTGTCAGAGAACTGGTTTGCGGGTGCATCCTTGCCGACCTTTGCCCAGTTGCCGCGGATCTTGCCGTAAGAGAATACGTTGCTCTGGATGCCGAGAAGCTCCGAGAAGATGACACCGCCGGTAAACGAGGGATAGAAATATGTCGGGTCGGCCTGTTTCAGTGTCGACGAACCGTCGATACGGCCGGTGGCCGATAGCTGGATGACGTTCTTATAGTCGAAACGAATTTCGCCGAAATAACCGTATTTATTTCTTTCTGAGTGGTTGAGATTAAGCTTGTAATCGCCTGTACCAATTTTAAGGTATTCAGAATCAAGGTTGTTGAACGAGTAGAAGTCGCCGTCCATGATGAAGTGCTTGCCGCCGAAGTTGCCCGAGAGGCCCTTGGTCTCTGAGTATTCGCCGCCGGCAAAGAAGTTGAGGTTGAAATCCTCGTTGATCTTCCAGTAATAATTTGCGAGGACTTGCGCTGTCACACGTTCACCGCGGGAGGGTTGGTAGACATATGTACCCATACGTTCATCAAGGGTTTCCTGACGACCGGTATCGACTTTGCCGCCTTCAAATTCATCCATCGTAAAGCGCGGGCGTGTCATCGATTCATATGACGACCAGCCTTTATCGTAAGCTACTTTACCGGTGAGTGTCAGGTTTTTGATGGGTTCCCATTGGATTGAACCGTTGATGATGACACGCGAGCCTTCGGTCTGGCTCTTGTCCATATAGCGGCCATAGTAGGGAGAAAGCGTTGCATCGATTCGCTGAGCCTCGGTGAGAAGACTCCAATCATCATAGCGGCAGCCCCAGTTAGGCAAGCCGTTGGGAAGCTTATAGTCGCTCATGTCGCGGTTGATGGCCCAGCCGTAGACTGTCGACATCGCGTTGCCGAAACCACGCGCCGTGTTATTGATGAAGTTAACCGACAACATAAGTTTGACTGCATTCGATGGATTGAATTCACCTTTGACGAAAACGCCGAGGCGTTTCTTATAGTCGTGGGGAACAACACCTTCGTTGTCCATGTAGTTGGCCGATGCATAGGCCGAATATTTTTCGTTACCGCCCGACATCGAGATATCATATTTCTGCATAAATCCCGTACCGAGGAATTCGCCGAGATTATCATAATATTTATCGCCTTCAGCTAAGCGCGGGCCCCAGCCGCCATTAGAATTAGCAGTTGTAAAGCCATAAGTACCGCCGATGAATGTATCCTGGATTTTCGGCGTGCGGGCCACGTTAGAGATTTCCCAGCCGCCGTTGGCTGTGACGGTCACCTTGCCGTCCTTGCCGCTCTTGGTGGTGATGATGATAACGCCGTTGGCGCCTTCCTGGCCGTAGAGGGCCGAGGCGGCCGCACCTTTGAGCACCGACATCGTCTCGATATCATTGGGGTTGATATCGGCTGCCGACGAAGCGGCGCCGCGTACGGGCATACCGTCGATGACAAACAGAGGCTCGTTGCTCTGGGCGTTGTTGACCGACGAAATGGCGCGGATCACAATCTGCGATGCCGAGTTGGGCGAACCGCCGGCGGTAGACACCTGCACGCCTGCGACCTTACCCTGCAGGGTGTTGACGAAGTTGGTCGACTGGCCTGCGACGACCTCGTCGCTCTTGAGCTCCTGGACGCCGAAGTTAAGTTTTGACTTGGCCTGGCTCTGACCCATAGCGGTGACGACGACCTCTTCGAGAAGCTGCGAGTTCTCTTCGAGCACGACGTCGATGACGCTGCGGCTGCCGACTTTGACCTCTTTAGTCGTCAGACCGACAAAAGAGAAGACCAGAACTGCGTTGTCGTTGGGGACATTGATCGAGTATTTACCATCGATGTCTGTCGCGACTCCGCCCTTCACCCCTTTGACCTGGACCGAGGCTCCGATGACGACGTCGCCGTCTGAAGCCTGAGTAACCACGCCGGTGACGACGCGAGCCTGAGCTGCTATCGCCAGAAGGGAAAACAACAGTAAAAATAGCTGTTTTTTCATAATTACTTTATTGGTTTCTATCTAAGGTTAATTAAATTGCGCTTTAAGGTAAGAACTGGCAAACAGGAAAAGCCGCCCTGCTAAAAACGTATTTTCACAGTTTGAGTACAAACTTAATACAATATTTTATAACTCCGCGACATGCTTATGGAATTTTTATCAAATTTAATTGTTGACAACCGATTTTAACATAACAATGCCTCACTTTTTCACACTCCCTTTTAACATTTTCAAACATCGAGCACCATCCGCCCGCCCGCGGATTTTGCCGACTCGCCTCTTATGATTAATTTTGCACCGTCAAAAACCCTAAAACAAGACAAACCGATGCGCATCGACATAATAACCGTACTGCCCGAGATGCTCGAGTCGCCGCTCAACTGCTCGATTCTGAAGCGTGCGCGCGACAAGGGTCTCGCTGAAATAGTCGTCCACAACCTACGCGACTACACAACCAACAAACACCGCAAGGTCGACGACTATCCCTTCGGCGGCGACGCCGGCATGGTGATTCAGGTCGAGCCGGTCGACCGCTGCATCGCGGCCCTCAAGGCCGAGCGCAACTACGACGAGGTCATCTTCACCGCCCCCGACGGCGAGGTTTTCAACCAGCGCATCGCCAACTCGCTCTCGCTGCTCGACAACATCATCATCCTCTGCGGCCACTACAAGGGCATCGACTACCGCATCCGTGAGCACCTCATCACCCGCGAAATCTCGATCGGCGACTATGTGCTTACCGGAGGCGAGCTCCCCGCGGCAATCATCGCCGACGCCATCGTGCGCCTCATCCCCGGCGCCATAGGCGACGAGCAGAGCGCGCTGACCGACTCGTTCCAGGATAACCTGCTCGAGCCGCCGATCTATACGCGTCCGGCGGAATATAACGGATGGGGAGTGCCCGAAATCCTTCTCTCGGGCCATCAGGCAAAAATCGACGAATGGCGCCACGAGCAGTCGCTCGAACGCACACGCCGCCTGCGCCCCGACCTCCTCGCCAACTGAGCGCCGGCTGCCGGCGCCGTCAAACCGACGACAGCCCTACATATATAACAATGAGGAAGGCGCCGACGACTACCATCAGCACCGACGAGGCGACTATCGACGTTATCGCTACATTGCGCGACAGACGGCGCGACGCCTTCAGTCCGAAACATGCGCCTATAAATGCCAAGGCGCTTATAATCAAAGCCACAACACCGTTGAACGACAGCACCACCCAAGCAATGATGGTGACGACGACCGACAGCATCGCCAGCCGGTCGTAGACGGTCATAGGTTCTTTTGCCTTCGTGCCGTCGTCGGTGTCGGTATTTTTATATGTTGTATCTTCTTCAGTCACGGGTCTTATTCATTTAAATTAATTTTATGCAAATTTAAGCATTTTTGTCATTTAAACCAAATTGCTTGTATAAATATTACAATTTTTGTAAAAAGAAGTTTACCCGAATCCTGTTAAAAGTCCTTTAAAACCTGAGTTTCAATGGGCTTCGAGCCAGTTTGAGCCGACGCCCATGCCGACCTCGAGGGCGACGCGGCCGTGATAGGCGTCGACCATAAGCCGGGCGACGAGCTCCTTGACGGTCTCGAGCTCGTCGGGGACGACGTCGAACACAAGTTCGTCATGCACCTGTATTATCATCTTCGAGCGCAGGCCGAGGCGCGCAAACTCGCGGTGGATGTCAATCATCGCCACTTTGATGATGTCGGCGGCCGAGCCCTGCAGCGGCGCGTTGATGGCGTTGCGCTCGGCATAGCCGCGGACGACGGCGTTGCGCGAGTTGATTTCGGGCAGGAAGCGCTTGCGGCCCATGATGGTCGTGACGTAGCCGTCGCGGCGCGCGTTCTCGATCGACTCGTCCATATATTCCTTGACGCGGGGATAGGTGGCGAGATAGCCCTCGATCAGCTCTTTGGCCTCGGCGCGGGGTATCGCGAGGCGTTCGGCAAGGCCGAAGGCCGAGATGCCGTAGATGATGCCGAAGTTGGCTGTTTTGGCCTTGCGGCGCTGGTTGTCAGAGACTTCGTCGAGCGGCAGATGATAGATTTTTGCCGCCGTGGCGCGGTGGATGTCCTGGTGGGAGGCGAAAGCGTCGACCATCACGGCGTCGCCGCTGAGCGAGGCCATCAGGCGCAGCTCGATCTGCGAGTAGTCGGCCGACAGCATCAGGTTGCCGCGGTCGGGGATGAAGGCACGGCGTATCTCGCGGCCGTCGTCGGTGCGGATGGGGATGTTCTGCAGGTTGGGATTGGCCGACGAGAGGCGCCCCGTGGCGGTGACGGTCTGGTTGAAGGTCGTGTGTATCTTGCCGGTCACGTGATTGATGAGCTTCGGCAGGGCGTCGACATAGGTCGCCAGGAGCTTGCGCAGGCCGCGTATCTCGAGGATGAGGTCGACGATGGGATGCTTCGAACGGTATTTCTCGAGCACCTCTTCGGTCGTCGACCAGGCGCCGCGCTTGGTCTTCTTGGCTGAGGGGTCGATTTCGAGGCGTCCGAAGAGCACTTCGCCGACCTGCGTGGGCGAGCCGAGATTGAAGGGTCCGCCGGCGAGCTCATAGGCCTTGTTCTCGAGTTCGGTGACACGGGCGGTGAGGCGGCGCGAGAGGGCCGCGAGCTCGCTGACGTCGATTCTGACGCCGTTCCGCTCCATTGCGGCGAGCACGGCTACCATCGGCAGCTCTACGTCGTCGAGGAGCTTGCGCTGGCCGCGCTCTTCGATTTCGGTGACGAGCGGCGCGTAGAGGCGGCGGTTGACGTCGGCGGCCTCGCAGCTCTGGCGTGAGGCCTCGTCGTCGCTCAGGCGGCTGCGCTTCTTGAGCTGGGTCGCCGTCATGTCGAAGTCTATCGTCTTGTAGTTGAGATAGATCATCGCCATGGTGCTGAGGCGGTGGTTCGACTCTGGCGAGATGAGGTAGTGGGCCACCGAGGTGTCGAAGTAAGGCGCCGTGAAGTCTATGCCCTCGCGGCGAAGTATTATCATGTCGCGCTTGATGTCATTGCCGACGATGGTCGCCGTGCCGCCGAAGAGGCGCGTGAGGACAGCCTTGGCCTCGTCGCGGGCCTCGCCGGGCATGGGCATCGGGTAGTAGACCGTGCGGCCCTCGCCAATCGAGAGCGAGATGGCCTCGAACTCGGCGGTCATGGCTTCTTCGCCGGCGGCGTAGAGCGACATGCCTGCCATGCCGGCGGCAAGTGCCTCGGTGATAAAGGCGTCGAGGGCGGCGGCATCGCTCATGCGGCGGCAGCCGTTGCGCTCGAGATCGAAGACGTCGGCGTTGGCTTCTGCCTCGCTTTCGTCGGGCAGGTCGAAGAGCGAGCCCATGGCCGACGGCGCGGTCTTAGTCTCTTTCTCGGGCTCGGTCCCGGCTGTAGATTTGGCAACCGACTTGACGCCGGTGAGGCGCGAGGTCATGCTCTTGAACTCAAGTTCGTCGAAGACTGCCGTCAGGGCCTCGACGTCAGGCTGCTGGCGGCGCAACTCTTCGAGCCGCACGTCGAGCGGTACGTCGGTCTTGATCGTCACGAGGAATTTCGAGAAGCGTATCTGCTCGGCGTTGGCGGCGATTTTGGCGCCGAGGGCGCCCTTGACGCAGTCAGCGTGGTCGAGCAGGTTCTCAACCGTTCCCCACTCTGCTATGAGCTTGGCGGCGGTCTTCTCGCCGACGCCGGGGCAGCCGGGCACGTTATCGCTGGCGTCACCCTCGAGGGCGAGCAGGTCGATGACGCGCGCGGGCGACGGTATACCGTAGCGCTCGCACACCTCCTTCGGTCCGCGGATCTCGAAGCCCTGGCCGCGCAGCGACGGCCTATACATATATGTATGCTCGTCGACAAGCTGGCCGTAGTCTTTGTCGGGCGTCATCATATAGGTGGTAAAGCCCTCGAGTCCGGCCAGGCGGGCGAGCGAACCGATGACGTCGTCGGCCTCGAAGTCGGCCATCTCGATGACCGGGATGCGGTAGGCCGCGAGGATGCGCTTTATATAAGGTATGGAAGCCGTGATGTCCTCGGGCTGCTTGTCGCGCTGGGCCTTATACTCAGGGTAGACCTCGTGGCGGAAGGTCTTGCCGCCGGGAGGGTCGAAGCAAACCGCGATATAATCGGGATTCTCCTTGCGCAGAATCTCGTCGAGCGTGTTGCAGAAACCGAATATCGCCGAGGTGTTGAAACCCTTCGAAGTCATGCGCGGCGAACGTATCAGAGCGTAATAAGCCCGGTAGATGAGCGCATAAGCGTCGAGTAGAAACAGTTTTTTATCTTCCATCGTTCTTATATTTTCATTCTTTGAGGGTATAAAATTACAAATTTTACCGCCAATGCCAATTGTAGAACGCCCTTTAAGCATATTTTTATCATATTTTTAAAAAAAAGTTGCTACCTTTGCCACTCATTATGACGACGCTCGAAGCCATTCAGACAACAATCGCGCCTGAGCTCGAAAAGCTCAACCGACGCATCATCGAACAACTGTCGACATCCAACGTGTTGATGAACAGCGTCGTCACCTCTCAGCTCGAGGCAAAAGGCAAACAGATAAGGCCCATCATCGTCATGCTCTGCGCCAAAATGTTCGGCCCTGTCAACGACAACATCATCTCGGCCGCGGCAGCCGTCGAGCTGCTCCACAACGCCTCGCTCATCCACGACGACGTCGTCGACCAGGCCACGACGCGGCGCAACCGTCCGACAATCAATTCGATATGGGACAACCACATAGCGGTTCTTGTCGGCGATTTTTATGTCTCGAGTGCCATGCAGCAGGCAATATCGACCGGCGACATCCGCATCATCGACTCGATCTGCCACCTCGGCAAGCTTCTGTCGCTCGGCGAAATCGACCAGATCTACAACGCCCGCTACCACACGCTGACCGAAGAGACATACTATAACATCATCAGCTACAAGACCGCCTCGCTCTTCGTGGCCTGCGCCAAGGTGGGCTGCTACGGCATCGGCGCCGACGACGACAGCACCGCCCGACTCGCCGAATTCGCCGAACTCCTCGGCCGCTGCTTCCAGATCCGCGACGACATCTTCGACTACTTCCCCGGCAAGAACATCGGCAAACCGACCTTCAACGACCTGCGCGAAGGCAAAATCACCCTCCCCCTGCTCCACGCCCTGCTCGACGAAAGCCTTGCCGCCCACGACGAGATGCTCGCCCTCTCGCAGAAAGAGCTCCTCGACGACGCCGACATCGAGCGCCTCGTCGACTTTGCCGTCAGCAACGGAGGCATCGACTACGCTTTCGACGAAATGAAACGTCTGCGCGACCGAGGAGCCGAAATCATCGCCGCCTTCCCCCGCTCAGAAGCCTCCGACGCACTGATGAAGATATTCGATTACATCATCGAGCGCGAATATTGATGTCGGTAACTGTTTGATTTCCAACAGCAGCAAAAATTCCTCGAAAAAAACTATCAAAATTTTTCTCAAAATACTTGCACAATTAAAAAACACGCCTTAACTTTGCACTCGCAAAAGCAACGAAGCTAATGCCTCTCCACCGCCAAGGTTTAGAGAAACCAACAACAACAAACGGTGCGGTAGTTCAGCTGGTTAGAATACTAGCCTGTCACGCTAGGGGTCGCGGGTTCGAGTCCCGTCCGCACCGCAAGAGGAGAGAGGAGAATGAGAAATTGATAAACTTCGGTTTTCATTTCTCATTCTTTTTTTATACCCGTTTCCGAAATCTTGCGAGGCCGGCCAAGCGTGAGTGCCACCGCTAACGCGGTCGAGTAGTTTTCATTTCCAACACCGCCCGACCTTATCGACCTTAATAACCCTATCGACCGTATTAATCTATTCCTTCTCGAAGCCTCGCAGAGGCGACCAAGCCTGGGGAAAGGAAATGACAAGGTTGGCGTAGCTTCGTAGAAGCGATGTTAT
The DNA here is from genome assembly GCA_945828175.1 of uncultured Bacteroidales bacterium. Classification (GTDB taxonomy): domain Bacteria; phylum Bacteroidota; class Bacteroidia; order Bacteroidales; family Muribaculaceae; genus CAG-873. The sequence continues at coordinate 24,915 of CALZQD010000001.1, forward strand.
GGTAGCAAAGTCCGCGTTTTTCAAACGCAATCAACTCATTACCCCTTAACCCCGCAGGCCGGCGCTTGCAGCGCCTCGGCCTACGCGGTCACCGGTAAAATCATCGCGTTGCAGGCGATAATCGATTCTCCAATGCCAGGTTATAGCTGATTCCTTCCGATAATTCCGATAACTCCAAGGTAAAGCAAAAATTTTTGTCCCTGCTCCGAGCTTCAGCGAGGCCGTATGGAGCGAGGGTTTCAACCCTCGCAGCCAAAGTCTTGGCCTGCAACGGTTAAAACCGTTGCTCCATATCGCCTGACGCGGCCGCGCGATCACGC
>CALZQD010000002.1 GCA_945828175.1 uncultured Bacteroidales bacterium
TTTTGCTCTGGGTCATGACGAGGATGTCGCTTCGCGGGTTGACTCGTTTGCGGAGATACTCGACATAGGCACAGAGGATTCCGCGGGTGTCGACTCCGGGCGGGTCGACGACGAGAAGGCGCCGTTCGAGACCGCGGATGCGCATCTTCTCGAGCGGACCGATGACGGCTGCCTCGGCGCGCGTGAGATTGCGGCCGAGGTAGCGGCGAAAGTGATATGTATAAATTGTGCTTTTCATCGGTGTTGCAAAGATATGACTCGGGGTTGCGGGTTTTGCCCATGTTTTCGTTGGTGGGCGCAATTTTAGTAATTTTAAGAACAGAAAAACATAAGGGCAGAAGGGCAAAAGAACAGAAGATTGTTTGAGACAGAAAGACATAAATGCAAAACATAGAAGAAGCCCTTCACCGCTATCGTGAAGAACAAAAAGCCAAACGCCGCCGACAAGGGACCAAACTATAGTAATAATAGCCACCGGGGGATTAAGCTTCCTCCGGTGGTGATTTTGCATTTTTATAACCATGTCGCCAAAAATACTGGCGACCCCATTGTTAAATTTGTGCTTTGGAAAGTCTGTGTCCGTATGATCTGGCAAAAAAAATGGCTTTGATATGTCTTAAAACATAGCGGTACATAGCGTTAAACTCATAATTTATTGCTAATTTTGCCGTTGTTAAGATATATAGACAACCTCCACGGAAGAGACCGGGAGTATGACCATTTGCAAAATGCAATATGCAAACGGCTTTTGTTTGATACGGTGAAATCTGGAAAATTGAACCGTGCTCATTTCGCTGAGCCTTATGTATCACAAATAAAGGTCGGAAAGTGTATTGTGCCCATACGGCGCAGACTTTCCTTCTTTTATCCTGATACAGGGCAATTCCAGAGCCTCACCGTTAGGACAATTGGAGATTGTCTGCGTTTCTTTTTAACCTCATACATTATGAAACAATATTTTTATTTATTAGTATTCTCTCTTCTTTGGTGTAGTTGTGACAACGTATCTGGAATTACAGGCGATGTCGCTAAAAAGGCCTCATCACTCTATGATGAGTATTTGGGTGATAAGGAAACCTCCGTTTCTTTCGACTCAATTAAAAAAAGTAATTCGCCTATCAAATTTTCAACGAATGCAAGAGCCTCAAAACTAATGGATGAGAGGAGAATTTATTTGGTAGATTTGACGCGATCTATGGAAGGTTATAATGGAGCTGAAGATATTTTCGATAAAGTGAAAGAACAGATGAATAGTGCAATAAGCACTATGAACGATACGACATCTGAAATTGTCATCGTTCCGTTTACCGACAAGCTTCACGAGCTGTATATTGACAAAATTGCGAATAAAAAATCCATAGTAGATTATATTGCTAATTTAAAAACCAGACCGGGAGATACAAACATATTAGATGCATGGCGAAAAGGGGCAAGTGTTCTTGACTCAACAAAGATAAACTATATGTTTATGCTTACAGATGGTGTGCATAATACCGGTGAACCTATTGACAGTCTTTATTCAACATTAAGTAATTGGCATTCCAAGACACAAGGTAAATACCAATTTGCCTTTTACGTACTCCTCTCTCCTTCTGCAAAAGAGCAGGAAATCTGTAGAATTGTGGATTCTTCAAAACAGATGTGGCTTGTTCCCTCTATGAACATACAAACCGACTTCATAGTAGGAAATATGAATCAAAGCGTCAATATTATTGATAACAAGAGAATTAAGATGCATTTGACATGCACCAACCCTGAAATTTTCAATCATGGATTCCGATTTAGAATTTCGTTGCCTAAAAATGAGTATTATCAAATAATAAATGCCTCAGAAGCTATTGATAAAAATGGGGATGTTTTTTTTGAAATAAAAAAGTTGAAATCTCAAGAGGATTTGCCGATTTCATATCGTACGAAAATTCTTATTGAGTATGATAGAATCAAATTTCCTTTTGTATTCTTCACTCCTGAAGAGTATAACCTCAATATTGTGAATGTAGGCACAAGAATCATGAATATTAAACAATTAGAAAGATGAGAAACATTGTATGTATCATATTGGCTGCATTTGCAGTATCATGCTTCTGCATATCTTGTTCAGATTCTGAGAAAGAGCATAAGTTTGTGGACCTATCAGAACTTGATTTCGGAGAGGGCACATATCGTCCGAATCCTTTTAAGTTTCTAGACAATATTCCCCCATTTTCATGGATGGGAATGCCAGATTCCGTAAAGAAGGAAACAAAACTGGAAATTAACTTTAATGAAGATGCTATAAGAAGTCATTCATCAGGACAACTCGCTTTTGTCGACCAAAATGGGAACAAAGTCAATGGCGTTACTATTGGTAATGGATTGTCAGGTAGCATAGATATAAATGCTAAAACCGGGAGTGTAGTTATACCTGTCTCATTTACCGTAAATCCGGCTGTAGGAGATAGCACTCTTACTGGCTCCATAGTCGTATTGGGGAACGATCTTGATCAGGTTAATGGGACAAAACTTTCCTCAATGGCGACCCCGATTGCATCATGGAGCCTAAAACATGAGATTGGTATCAACTGGCTGAGATGGACTATTTTAATATTGATTGGAGTCTTAATCCTTGCTATTGTTGTATTAATTCTTTATGGCTTGTTTAAATTAGGTGTATATATATTTAGCGTATTGGCATCTTTAAAATTTAATAACAAAAGAGATAATAAGAAAAAATGCAAAAAGCAAGATGATAAGAATAAAAAAGACGAAGATGATGAAGATGATGGAAGGTATGCTAGAGAGATTAAACCGTCCATATTTAGGATTAATCGAAACTATATAATTCCAAACGGTTCGCAGCATAAAAATCCGCAAGGAAAAACTTGTGGACAAATATTAGACGAACTGAATGATAAGAATGGTAGAATAATTATTAAAAACGGAGAACCTGTTTTCGATAAAGATGGAGGAACTTTAAATGGCAAGCCTCTTAAAGCTTCTTTCCCTGAAGGTATAGATTCATTCTTAAAGCCGGATGAATTACGAAGAGGCTCAAAGATTAATCGTAATAAGCTTCATGATGAAGCATTTAGACGAATTGCAAAAGAATATGGGATGGATATTGATGAGTTGCAAGTATTTAAAGGTAATTCCGCGCCAGTTGAGAATTTAATGCAGAAATGGAATTGCTCTGAGCAAGAGGTATATAATCGTTGCCGTAATCCTCATAGAATAGCGCGAGTACTTCACGAATGCAAAGATGGTAAAACAGTCCAGTTGGTTCCTTGGGTTTATCATCATTTCCCTCACACAGGCGGAATCGAGGCTGTTGCATCTAAATACTAAACATTCTTATATCTTGAGAGTATCCGTTTGACTTCCTTTCTAGCATACTCACGATACCACTCCGGTGAGAGGACATCAGCATCGCCGCCGAGAGCGAGAATGGCGGAGAGGAAGTCATCGGTTGGGCGGAGGCGGTATTCAAAGATGGTGAATTCGGGCGTTGAATCGATGATGATTTGAGATTTGTGTAGGGGGAGTGTGCGAAGATAGTCAGCGCGATGGTAGTCGTTATATACCTTGACGCGGATTTTTTCAATATCGTATTCTTCCTCTATTCCGGTTATTACTCCAAACGCGGCGTTATAATACTCTTCGATGTCAAACGAAGGGTCGAATTCGAAATGTCGGTCTGTCAACTCTACTTTCATCATACGGTCTAGAGCAAGGTGATACAGGTTGCCTCCTTCGGGGTCCTTTGCCAACAGATACCAGCGCCTTTGGTTAACCTTCACGGCATATGGCTGAACATGGTGACGCTTCGGCCCAGAACGATAGAAGGGCGTGTATAGAATCTCGATTTCTTTGTTCTGACGCATTGCATCAAGAATCGGCAGCAGGAATTTTTCTCCTGATGGGATATCCTCATATAATACACGACCTTGTAATGTTCGGTTATCATTGAGCACATTATTCACAGCAAACGCACTGAGAAGCCAACTTTTGGCCTGATGACCGTCTAAATCATGCTCGCTTGTAATCCGGTATTTATAGCCGTCACTTGCAATACAATCGATATTAACATCAAAAAGATCTTGGAGCAAGTTGATGTAGTAGCGAAAAGTTGAATTGCTCAACTTTCCCATCTCATCATCGCCATGCTCCCTGTCCCAACGATCGGCTATGTCTTTATAGCTGATTCCACCGGTCCGATATATTGTGTCAAGCACCCACAGGCACTTCTTCAACTGGTTCTTTGCCATTGTTGTTTTCCAAAAGAATGAAGCTTCTACGTCTATGACGTTTGCATTCGTTGCAAAATTAGCTAATAACTCTGATTTTTCAGGCTTTACACGGCAGAAAACTGTTCTTAAGAAAATAAAATACTCTTACGATAAGAAAAACCACACAGAGGGATATGGGATCTTTTAACCAAAAGCATGATGACATTGTAGTTTCAACAGGCACTGAAAACATGATCGTAATATCAATTATCAACCCGATTATCAGAACCGGAATTACATTGCTTAAGATCCATGGGAAAACTTTATCAAGCATGATGTCGGTATTCTCCTTGTCATTATCTATAGCCTCCTCATCTTCTGTTATTAATCTCTCGATGTGTTTACTGATTTGTTTAATCTTACTATTCATAGCCTCAAAGTTTTAATTTGAAGCAAAGTTAACATATTGGTCGCCGGATAACTTAGCGACCTGCATGCTTTCAGAAAAACTTCATAGGTCGCCAAAAAATCCGGCGACATGCTTGATAACTTTGCCGCAGAAACTTAAAAATAACCCGACTATGAATGAAAACTTAATCAGCGTTCTCGAACGCGCTGACAATGAAGATCTCAAGACCTTGTGCGATATCATCACACTCGGCAAGAACGGCACGCCCCGAATCAGCGACAGTCTCACAAGGACATCTGTCTATAAGCACAACTATCCTCGCAATATGTCGGCTCTTATTCCCAACATGGTCAGAGAACTTGGCCTTTACGGGAGCAACTCGGTTGTTAACTTCTTCAAAGGAGAAGGTTCGGACTATTCGACAATACTCCGTAAGGTGGCGAAACGTCTGAAAGTTAGTTTCCGCAGCACTCAATCAGATGAGGTAATTGAGGGCTATATGCTCCAAAAGCTATTTGACGACATGTCGGAGCGACTTACGGATGAAGAACTCCGCACCATGGCACGGGAGTTTGGTGTAAAGCCGTTGCGTTATTCACGGCAAGCTATCGTTGCAGCCATGCAAGTTGCAATCCGCAGAGGAGGAATCTACGGATTGACCTGGTCAATGAACGTTGCGAATGTTGTCGCACGTCAGGCCATAGGACGTGGCGTTGCGACATTCGCGTCCGGAACAGTTCTCTCCCGGAGTCTCTCAATTCTGACGGGCCCAATAGGCTGGGCTTTGACTGCCGCATGGACAGCATACGACATCGCCGGTCCCGCATACCGCGTCATTGTTCCGGCAGTCATCCATATAGCATATCTTCGTCAGAAAAATCAACTGCTCGCCCTTCCCATGTACGCTGACTTGGATGACGAGGATGAAGACGAATCATCATCAGACGAATGAAAGGCACACAAATGATGCTCTTTAATATGTTATTAAGCATACTTGCTTGATTTTCATATTAAAGAGCCTTACTTATTCGCCAGATTTATTTAATTTTGCGTTTAGATTAATCAACGGAATATCAGAATGAAAAAGTCCAATGTCAATACTGCTTTAGGAACCTGTAAAATAGCTGATAATATTTCAATTACAGTTAATTTGGAGGACGACCATTCTTGCTCGGAATACCGTAGCTTTTGCAATAAACTTAAGATAAATAATTCTCTAAATGGATTATCTGAGGAAGATAAATTGAAGCTATTTCTTCTTGCCGGTCTGATGGCTCCGTCAAATCTAAACAATCTTCTTAAAGACAGAAGTGATCTTGTCATATCAAACGAATGTGGGACTTTGACATTGCGGGCTTTGAATAGCTTAGATTCCCTATTTGTAAAAGGGGATGGAGATGAATCCTTGAAACGAGATAATAGGTTTGCTTCCGTGGTGTCGCTTTACGACTTGAGTTTGAGATTATCCAACGCTCGGAAGTTCAACCAAGATTTCATCTGCAATTTTCTGATGAATTTCGGGGCACGTATGGCATGGACACAGAATCCAAAAGTTGCCGAAATACTCAGCTCATGTGTGAGTGATGTCTCAGAAAAATTATGTAAAAATAAATTTGAAGACATAATAACTTTACGATATGTTGGTCGTATCGATTGGCAGAGACTTAAAGATGCTATAAAAAACGAATTTGGAGCATTTATCAAGACTCGCAAGTCCGATTATTCCGACCTTTGGAATGTCTACATTGACATGCTGGAATCAATATTTCAGAGTGACATAAAACAATTTGTCAGTGCTCGGAAGGTGATAAGCAAAGGAGAGTGGATAGAAGATTCGCTCCAATTATTGGTCAATGAGATAAATCAGAAATATGATGTTGACATCAGGATATGGCAAATCAAAGGCATGATATGCAAACCGCTATCAAACAAAAATCTATCTGATGTCTTGACAGATCTTGTACGTTCTATGCGCTAAATATATCCATTCTTAAAAGATTGATATAACAAATTCTAAGATAAGATAGGTAAAAAGTAGGGCGCATCAATCTGTAGTTGTGAGATGACCATTATATAATTACTCTCCCAAGCTCAACTTGGTTTGGTTCGGGCTTTATATATGCCCGACTAAACCTAACCAATATAGAGGGCTGGACAAAAGAAAAAGCAGCTACGATTCGTTTCGTAACTGCTTAATTTTCTGTTTGTGGTCCCACTTGGGCTTGAACCAAGGACTCCCTGATTATGAGTCAGGTGCTCTAACCAACTGAGCTATAGGACCAACGATACTTGGATAATGGCCGGACGGCCGATTTGGTGAGTGCAAAGTTAGCGATTATTTTGTTTCTTTGCAAGTTATTTTTTGCGATTTTTGTCGGCATCGGCTTTGTCGGGTTTGGTGCATTGGTCTTTCATCGGGCAGGAGCTGCCGCAGCCACAGCCGCAATCGCAGCTGTCGTCGCCACGGTGACGGATGCGCCTGACGATGCCGACGACGGCGATGAGGACGGAGACGCCGACGACGATGACGGTGATAATCTCCTGAATCATTTATCGGGTTTGAAGTATGAGCGGAAACGGCGGTACTCGAGGGCGAAGTTGGGCGTCATCACGCCGCTGTCGAGGGCGGCTTCGAGTTCGTTGACGGGCCAGAAGCGGCCTTCGCTGATTTCGCCGGGGTCTGGCGTTATGACGACGTCGTCGCCGACGTGGGCGGCATAGCTGTTGACAAGTTCGCGCTCGACATCGGACTCGAAGACGTAGCGGCCGATGAGCTGCGGCTCGAAATCGACGAGTCCGAGCTCTTCGCGGCTCTCGCGACGCAGGGCTGAGGGGATGTCTTCGCCGTAATCGACATGGCCGCCGACGGCTGTGTCCCATTTGCCGGGCTGGATGTCTTTGTCGAGCGAGCGTTTCTGAAGGTAGACGTCGCCGCGGCAGTTGATGACATGGAGGTGTACGACAGGATGCAGCGGCTTGGCTCCGCTGTGGCAGTAGCGGCGTGTGGCGCTGCCGATGACGTTGCCGTCTTCGTCGACGAGGGGCAGGAGTTCGTCTTTGCTCATGATTTGAAGTTCTTTTTTATGGTCGCGGCGAGGTCGGCCGGACTCAGTTCGTTAGAATATTGGTCGAACATCAGCCGCAGCGAGCAGCCTTCGGCGTAACGGCTGCAGCCGTAGGCCGTGCGACCCTTGATAATGTGGCCTTTGCCGCAGACGGGGCAGACGATGTCGTCGAGTTTCTCGATTTTCTTTCTGCGCGCGCGGGGCTTGGCCGGAGCGCCGCCGCCGGCAGTAGCAGTTTTCTTCGCGGCGGATTTCTTAGTCTTTTTCTCATCTTCGGCGCCGGCGCTCTGGTCGACGACGATGCGGCGCATAGAGTTGTCGCTCATGACGTTATTGACGATGCCGGTAATCAGTGTCTTGAGTTCGCCGATAAACTCGGCGGCGCTGTAGGTGCCGCGTTCGATGCGTCGGAGCTTATTCTCCCACAGACCCGTCAGTTTGGCGCTTTTGAGGAGGTCTTCGTTGATGGTTGCGATGAGGTCGATGCCTGCCTGCGAGGCCATTATATTCTTGCGCTCGCGATAGATATAGCGGCGTTTGAAGAGGGTCTCGATGATGGCGGCGCGAGTCGACGGGCGGCCTATGCCGTTCTCTTTCATTGCCTCGCGGAGATCTTCGTCGTCGACGGTCTTGCCGGCCGACTCCATGGCACGCAGGAGGGTGCCCTCGGTGTAGTATTTCGGCGGCTGTGTGGTCTTTTTGACGGTCGAGGGGGTATGCGGACCGCTCTCGCCCTCGGTGAAGGGAGGCAAGACCTTGCCCTCGTCGTCGCCAGACTGGCGCTCGCTGTCATCGTTGGTGAAGAGTGCGCGCCAGCCGGCTTTCTCAATGACCTTGCCCGTGGTCTTGAAGTCCGTTTCGCCGGCGTGGCCCGTGACGGTCGTCTGACGGAAGACGCAGTCGGGATAGAAGGCCGCGATAAAGCGCATCGCTATAATATGATAGAGCTGCCGCTCGTCGCCGACAAGCGACGCGGGCGACTGACCCGTAGGGATGATGGCGTGGTGGTCGGTGATCTTGGAGTTGTCGAAGACCTTCTTGCTCTTGGGGATACGGGCGGCGAGCAGCGGCGCCGTGAGGTTGGCGTATGGCGTCATCTGCTTGAGTATCACCGGTATCTTGGGGTAGATATCCTCGCTGAGGTAGGTCGTGTCGACGCGGGGATATGTCGTCACCTTCTTCTCGTAGAGCGACTGGATGAGGCGCAGGGTCTCGTCGGCGGTCCAGCCGCGGCGACGGTTGCACTCGACCTGCAGCGAGGTCAGGTCGAAGAGCCTCGGGGGCGCCTCGCGGCCCTGTTTATCGGTGACGCTGTCGACCGTAAATGGCAGCGCGGCGATGGCAGCAGCCTCGGCCTCAGCCTCTTCGGCCGACGAGAAGCGGCCTTTTGCGGCGTTGAAGGTGACGTCGCGGTAAACGGTCTTGAGCTCCCAGAAATCCTCGGGCTTGAAGGCCGCAATCTCGTGATGGCGCTTGACGACGAGGGCGAGCGTCGGCGTCTGTACGCGGCCGATCGACAGGACATTGCCCGACGAGGCATATTTGAGCGAATAGAGGCGTGTGGCGTTCATGCCTAAGAGCCAGTCGCCTATGGCGCGCGAGAGGCCGGCATAATAGAGGTTGTCGTACTTCGCCTCGGGCTCGAGATGACTGAAGCCCTCTCGGATCGACTCGTCGGTCAGCGACGAAATCCACAGGCGCCTGACGGGACATTTCAGCCCGGCCTTCTGCATGACCCAGCGCTGAATCAGCTCGCCCTCCTGCCCGGCGTCACCGCAGTTGATGACCTCGTCGGCCTCGCCGATAAGTTTCTCTATGACATGGAACTGGCGGCGGATGCTCTCCTGGTCGATGATCTTGATGCCGAATTTCTCGGGAATCATAGGCAGGAAAGCCATGCTCCAGCGTTTCCACGAGGGGGTATAGTCGTGCGGCTCCTTGAGGCAGCAGAGATGGCCATAGGTCCAGGTGACGCGGTAGTCTCCGCCCTCGAAGAATCCGTCGCGGCGCACGGTCGCGCCGCCGATGGCCGCAATGTCGCGGGCGACGCTCGGTTTCTCGGTGATACAGAGTTTCACGTCTGCGTTATTGTTTGTTTTCCTGATGTTTGGCTTCCTGCCAGAGTTCTTCCATCTCGGCGAGGGTCATCTTATAGATGTCGATGCCGCGCTCAGCAGCTGCCTGCTCGATATGGCCGAAACGCCTGATAAACTTGCGGTTGGTGCGCTCGAGAGCGTTCTCGGGGTTGACGCCGTAGAGGCGCGCGGCGTTGACGGCGGCGAAGAGCAGGTCGCCGAACTCGTCCTCGATGCGGTCGCGGTCGCCCGAGGCAATGGCCTCGCGGACTTCGCCGGCCTCCTCGTTGAACTTGTCCCAGACCTCCTCGCGGTTCTCCCAGTCGAAGCCGACGTTGGCGGCTTTCTCCTGGATCCTGAAGGCCTTGATGAGGGCAGGCAGAGCCGCGGGGACGCCGGCGAGGACGGTCTTGTTGCCGCCTTTCTCCTTCAGCTTTATCTGCTCCCAGTTGAGCTCGACGTCGTGGGCGCCGCCGACCTTGGTCTCGCCGAAGACGTGGGGATGGCGGAAGATGAGCTTGGCGTTGAGGGCGTCGGCCACGTCGGCGATGTCGAAGCGGTCTTTCTCGTCGCCGATCTTGGCATAGAAGAGGATGTGGAGGAGCACGTCGCCGAGCTCTTTCTTTATCTCGTCGGCGTTGTCGTTCTCGAGGGCCTGGGCGAGCTCATAAACCTCCTCGATTGTGTTGGGGCGGAGGCTCTCGTTGGTCTGCTTGGCATCCCAGGGGCATTTGACGCGCAGGATGTCGAGGGTGTCGATTACGCGTCCGAGAGCCTCGGCGCGCTGTTTCGTATCGTGTCGCATATCGTTGTCGGTTTATCGTTTATCGGCATATTTTGCCGCGCCCTCGTTGAGCCAGTCTACAAATTTGTCTACGTTTTCATCATATGTGCGGGCAGGCATCAGCGGCTTGCCCTCGTTGTCGAGCAGCACATAATAGGGCTGCGAGTTGATGCCGAACTTGTGGCGCTGGAGGTAGCTCCATTTCTCGCCGACGGTCTCGATGACTGTGGGTGAGCCGTATTCCTCGACGGTGAAGGGCTTGGCCAGGGGAGCCTTGTCGTCGACCATGAGCTTGATGAGCACATAGCCGTTCTCGATGACCGAGCGCACCTCGGGGGTGTCGAAGACGGCGCCTTCCATCTTGCGGCAGTTGACGCAGGCATAGCCCGAGAAGTCGACGATGACGGGCAGGCGGTTGGTCTCGGCATAGGCCATACCCTCGTCGTAGTCGTGGAATTCCTTGAACGTGCCGCCGTAGAGGTTGAAGTCCTGCGTCGTCAGCGGCGGCGCGAAGGCGCTGATGCTCTTGAGCGGCGCGCCCCAGAGGCCGGGCACGAGGTAGACGGCGAAAGCCAAGGGAATGACGGCAAGGAAGAATCCGCCGACCGAAGTATGGTCTTTAGGCGTGTCGTGGGGGAAGCGCAGCTTGCCGAGGAGGTAGAGGCCGAGCAGCACGAAGAGCACAATCCAGATCGACAGGAACACCTCACGGTCGAGTATATGCCAGCCGTAAGCCAAGTCGGCCACCGACAGGAATTTGAGCGACAGAATCAGCTCGACGAAGCCGAGGACGACCTTGACTGAGTTGAGCCAGCCGCCCGAGCGCGGCATCTCTTTGAGCAGCGAGGGGAAGAAGGCGAAGAGGCCGAAGGGCAGCGCCAGACCGAGAGCGAAACCGCCCATGCCGATGGCCGGGCCGAGGACGGCGCCCTGCGAGGCGGCCTCGACGAGGAGTGTGCCTATGATCGGGCCGGTACATGAGAATGAGACGAGCACCAGCGTGAAGGCCATGAAGAAGATGCTGACAACGCCCGTTGTCGACTCGGCGCGGCTGTCCATGCCGTTCGACCACTTCGAGGGCAGCTTGATGTCGAACGCTCCGAAGAACGACACGGCGAAGAGCACCAACAGCCCGAAGAATATCAGGTTGAAGACGGCGCTTGTGGCTATCTCGTTGAGCTTGCCTGCGCCGAAGGCCATAGTGATGGCGATGCCGAGTACGAGGTATATCACAATGATGCTCAGGCCGTAGGTGACGGCGTCGGCAATCGATTTGCGGCGGTTCTTGCTCTTTTTGAGGAAGAAGCTGACGGTCATCGGTATCATCGGCCAGACGCAGGGCGTCAGCAGTGCCAACAGTCCGCCGGCGAAGCCGAAGAGCAGTATCGACCACCAGGGCGTGTCGGCGGTCGACTCGTCGGCGTTCATGTCTACCGGAGCCCACCATGCGGCAGCCTCGCCCGAATCGCCCACGGGAGCGCTGACGACGGTCACTGCCTTGTCGTCGGGTTTGACGTCGACAGGCTTGGCGATAACGCCGCCGAAGCTGACATCGAAGCGGTATTTTGCCGGAGGGGTGCATGCGTTGTTGTTGCAGGCCATATATCTCACCGTGCCGCCTATCGACACGGCGTCAGTGCCATCATCAAGTTTGAAGCCACGGGTAAACGTGACCGTTCCGTCCCACCACGGCAGGTTGAGCTTGAGCACGTCGTCATAATGCTTCGACGCCGGACGCGAGGGCGTCAGCGGGCCGGTGAACGTCAGCCCGTCGACAGGGTCAATCTCTATCGTCGTCGGATTGGGCATCGGCGTGTCGGGCAGCGAGGGCATCTCGTCGCCGTAGATGTGCCAGCCGTCGTTGATGTCGGCAGTCCAGACGATGCGGCCTTCGCGCGGCGAGATCGAGTCGACGCTGACGCTCCAGCTGACGTTGCTCGGCGGGGCTGCCTGAGCCGCGCCGACAGTCAGCATGAGCAGAGCCGCGAGGCTTTTCAGTAAGCTTTTTATCTTCATGATTCTCAATTGGTTATTTCTTGAATTCAGGGACGGCGACGCTAATATTCTCGGTCTTGGGCGGCATACACTGATTGCCGTCGCAAGTCATATACCTAATCGACAGGGCGATATGCGCCGCTGCCCGGTCGACGACCTTGAAGCGGCGGGTGAAGACGACGTTGGTCTCCCACCACTCGAGGGTTTTCTTGAACAGCGGGTCAACGGCCGACACGGGCTTGACCGACGGCGTCACCTCGCCGATGAATTCGACGCCCTTGCTCTTCGAATAGTCGAAGACGGTCGCCTTGGGGCCGCCCTCGGGCAGGTCGAAGCCGTAGAGATGCCACCCCTGACCGACGAGAGCGCGGACGGTGACAGTGCCCTCGGTCGGCGAAGTCATCTTCACCACCGTGCGCCAGCGCACCGCCGGCGTCTGAGCCGCAGCCACAGCCGCGAGTATCATAATCGCTAAAAATGCAGTAACAAATCTTTTCATACCTACTTATTATTAAGGGTCTGACGGGTCAGACTTGTCTGACATGTCCGACCAATTCAAAATTCATAATTCATAATTCAAAATTATCAAGCAAAGTTACTACATGTTTGAAAGAAAACGAAATTTTGGAGCCTCAAACCCCTCTGCAAGTGTCATAACAAAGGTATTTAGAGCTTAAAAAATCTTATCTGATGCCATTTTCCGCGCAAATTGACATTTTTTTCGTATCTTTGTGCGTTAAAAACTTATTTAGAGTTACTCAAAGAATGAATTCAAGCAAAGTGCTGTATATCTCCCAGGAGATAACCCCCTATCTTGCGGCCGACGTCATGTCGACCCTCGGACGCATGATACCGCAGAGCATCCAGGAGCGAGGCTACGAAGTCCGCACCTTCATGCCCCGCTACGGTTGCATCAACGAGCGCCGCAACCAGCTCCACGAAGTTATACGCCTCTCGGGCCTAAACATAGCCATCGATGACACCGATCACCCCCTGATTATCAAGGTCGCGACGCTCCAGCCCTCGCGCATGCAGGTCTACTTCATCGACAACGACGACTACTTCCTGCGCCACACCGGCGAAGGCCTCGAAACCGACATACTCCCCAAAGACAACGACGAGCGCTGCATCTTCTTCACCCGCGGCGTCATCGAAACCGTCAAGAAACTCCGCTGGGAGCCCGCCATCATCCACTGCTCAGGCTGGATCTCGGCCCTCGCACCCATGTTTATCAAGCACCACTACGCCGACGACCCCACCTTCGCCGGCTCGAAGATAGTCTACAGCCTCTACGGAGGCGGCTTTGACGGCACACTCGACCCCCGCTTCGCCGAAAAGCTCCGCATGGAAGGCTTCACCGACGACGACATCGCCCCGCTCCTCGGCGCCGACGTCGACTTCAGGATGATCAACCGCCTCGCCATCGACTACGCCGACGCCATCGCCCAGAGCACCGCCGACGTCGACCCCGAGCTCATCAAATATGCCAAGGCTTCGGGCAAACCCTTCCTCCCCTTCCCCGGCGACGAAGACTACGCCGACGCCTACGACAACTTCTATAAAGAACTCATAAAATAATCACCGGCACTCCCCCTAACACCCATCAGGTCATGAACCTCAGACACCTCAGCATAGCTCTCCTCACGCTCCTCACCGCCGGCCCCGCCTTCGTCGCCTGCGACGAAGACTCGAATATCGGCGAATCACTCGTCGAAGACCAGGTCGCCGTCACCGTCGACTCATCGTTCACCGTCAGCGCCCGCTGCGTCGCCGACCGCTCGGTGCCCGCCCGCACCCTCAGCCAGCTCTTCGGCCGCATCGACGTCGAAGGCTACGGACATCTCTCGAGCGACGTCGTCACCCAGTTTATGCCCGCCTCGACCCTCGACACCACCGGCGTCACCGTCAACGACATCGACTCGCTCAAACTGATTCTCAACATCGCCTCGGGCGACTTCATCGGCGACTCCATCGCCCCTATGGGCCTCGAAGTCTACCGCCTCAACAAGCTCCTCCCCTCGCCCATCTACAGCGACTTCGACCCCAAGGGCTACTACGACGCCTCGGCCCCCATCGGCAGCACCATCTACACCCTCTCGACCCTCGGCATGCCCGACTCGCTCGCCACGCTCTACCGCGGCGACAAGAGCGTCATCGTCGACCTGCCCGTCTCGCTCGGCAAAGAGATGTTCAGCGCCTACATGGCCGACCAGCAGCTCTTCGCCACCCCCACGGCATTCACCGACAAAGTCTTCAAAGGCCTCTACATACGCAACTCATTCGGCAGCGGCCGTCTGACCCGCGTCAGCCAGACCACCATCAACATGTACTACCATAAGAAGACCGTCAACGACGCAGGCCGCGATACCGTCATCAACAAAACCGGCTACTACTTCGCCGTCACCCCCGAAATCATCACCAACAACATCATCGACTACAACATCGCGCCCGCCATCAGCCGCCGCATCGCCGACGGCGAGAAACTCGTCGTAGCCCCCGCAGGCTACAACGTCGAGCTCAGCTTCCCCGGCCGCGAGATCGTCGCAGCCTACCGCGCCGGCAAAGGCGACCTCTCGGTCGTCAACACCCTCTCGTTCACCCTCCCGGTTGAAGAACTCGAGGGTCACGAAGGCCTCGTGCCCCCGCCCTACCTCCTCATGGTCAAGACCTCAGAGAAAGCCGAATTCTTCGCCCAGAGCAAGCTGCCCGACAACAAGACCTCGTTCTACGCAACCTACGACTCGACCAACAAGCGCTACGTCTTCTCAGGCATGCGCCAGTATATCCTCGACCTCATCGACGCCAAGGAAATCAGCGACAAAGACACCGACTTCACCCTCTGTGCAATCAACGTAACAACCGAGCAGTCAAATAACTACTACAATCCGACGCCCACCATCACCGGCATAACCCCCTACGGCGCCGGACCCGTCGCCGTCAAATTTTTATTCGACAAAGCAAAAATTTACTTCACATATAGCACACAGAAGCTAAATATTTAGTAACTTTGCAACGCAAATCAGGCCGCAATAGCTCAGTTGGTAGAGCATTTCATTCGTAACGAAAAGGTCGTGGGTTCGAGTCCCACTCGCGGCTCCTTCCAAATCCCCGATAGTTCCATGACTTTCGGGGATTTTTGCGTTGGGGGGGGTGGAGACGGCGGGCGCAATGCGGGTGGCGTCGCGCTTTAGGTTTGGGGCATTTGTTAACGCCTGCGGGTAAAAAACGGGCAAAACATTTTGCAGATTGCAAAATAATCTCTACCTTTGCAAACACAATCACTCACGGTTCCTTGGCCGAGTGGTTAGGCACCGGTCTGCAAAACCGTTTACAGCAGTTCGATTCTGCTAGGAACCTCAAAAAACCTCTCGCACCGAAAAGTGCGGGAGGTTTTTTATTTCCGGGAGGCGACAGGCGCGGAGCGGCGCGTCAGGCGGTATGGAGGTACGGCTTTAGTCGTTGCCTATGGAGCAACGGTTTTAACCGTTGCAGCGTCAGGCGTGTGTATCACCGCGATAGCGGTAGGAATGTGCCATGGCACATCCGCGCTGACGAAACGTCAGACTGTAGGGACGCACCGCTCGTGCGTCCGTCCTCCGAAAAATCTGATAATTCCGACCTCTCCGATGCCTCGGAGCAACGATGATGATACAATCGGCGGCCTGCGGACGCCGTGCGTGCTGCCGGCACGCCTACCCTGAACGCCTTCGGCGGTCAGGGCTACGGTAAATCGGCAAGCTGCGATTGCCCGGCCTCGCTCGTCTATAATACACGCACTGCGGCGCGCGTTGCGCTTTTGTTCTTCTCTCCTTGTGTTCTTATGTTCGTTGGACGTCATTGAGGGCGATGCGAGGGTTGAAACCCTCGCTCCATAACGCGACAGGCGGGAGCCTATAGCGTTCCAGGGGGCGACAGGCGCGGGCGGCGTTTGAGGGCGTTGCGAGGGTTGAAACCCTCGCTCCATACCGCGACTGGCGGGAGCCTATCGCATCCCGGGCCACGCCTAACGCGGCGGCGCGATTGCGCAGCCCTACCCGTTTATGCTCGTGATTGTGAATTGTGAATTGTGAATTGTGAATTGTGAATTGTGCATTGATATAAAAACGGGCGGCGGGGGTCTCGGATGAGACTCCCGCCGCGGGTATTAAAGGGGGAATTAATCTTTATCGATTAAAGGATAGCGCCGTTGGCTTTCTTGTTGTTTTTATACTTTATAGCTTTCTTGTCGGCTTTTATGAGCGGAAGCATCTTGGTCGGTTTGCGATTGAATTTACCTGAAAGCATTTCAATTGTCTTGCCAATGACTTTCTTCTTGAGAGCCGCACGGGCAGCGGGAGTATCTTCCTCAATGAACATTACAACAGAAGGAATCATATCCTGTCCTTCAGGAATAAAGCTATAACCGAGGTCGTCTGGATCAGCAGATTTGCCGAAGAAAGGACTCTTAATAAGAATTGTAGAGACACCGTCGGCGTCAACTGTCAGAGACGAGCCGAGACCTGCTGCAACAACCTGTGCGGGCTGTGCGATGCCGAGTGTGGGATAGAGGTAGCCGCCGTCACAGATAACGAGCTCTGCGCCGCCCTGGACTGCCGGGTTACCCCAACCTGACTTCTGAGGCTCAACAAAGCAATATGAGGGATCCTGACAGTTGATTACGATATTGCGCACTTTCTGTATTGCATTGGCTTGAGCGGCAAGATAAGTGTCGTTAGTGAAGGGAGCCATGAGGCGATAGAGACCTGGAGTATCGTCGCTCTTCTGAATCTCGACTGATGCCGGGAAATTGAACGGATCAGCAGCTGTGCCGTCATTTAAGGTCAGACCGGGGATAATCCATGAGTCGATGAAGTCACACTGACCGAGTGACGACCAGTTGCCTTCGTCAACAGCGTTGCCTAAAATCTCGAAGTCTGCCTGAGCATACATCTGGGGCTTGCCTTTGCCGTAGGTTACGACAACTGCGATATATTCGCCGGGGCCTTCGAGAGGCAGACGAACTTCGCCGCTCTCAGCTGTCTCAACGAAATTGGCTTCGCCGCTGACGATAGACTGGAGGAGTGCATTAGCGTCGGTTGTAATAGCGCAAGCAACGCGAGCGTTCTCTACGTCAGCACCGAGCTGAACATTGACAATGGCCTGCTGGTTGTTTTCGGCATCTGTGTAGTAGCCGGCATATGAGATAGCAGCTGAGTAATCAGTCAGCTCAACGCCCGGGAAGACGATCATCTCGGCACCGTGAGTGTTGCCTTTGTACCAGCCCTGACCCATTTCAGATTCTTCGACTACGCCGAAACCATTAGCGGGGAAGGTGATGACGCCGTCTTCGTATACACCAATACCTGCTTTCATCTGTGCGCCGTAAATTACGCCGTAAGAAGGATCAAGCGTAATACCTGTGCAGAAGGGGTTCGGACTAAAATAAACGCTGTTGTCCTCCATAACGTGGAATGTGATGCTATAATCTTTTGAAGTGTCAAAAATAGCACCGTTAACCATCTTGGCCATTGTCGCATAGGGGTTGACAAGACGATAGAGGGTCTTGTCGAGACCGTTCTGCTGGATTTCAACCTTCCAAGAAAGAGTCTTGCCACCGCCGATGTTATAGAGTGAACATACGATATCGTCAGTATAGATACCTATGCCAATTGATTCCCAAGGCTCGGGTTTACCGATTGTGAACGCATAAGTTCCTTCGCCATAGTTCGATGTGGCTTCGGCAGGAAGAGAAATTGAGAAATCGAATGTCTGGCCGTCAGAAATCTTGGCGGGGTCAAATGTAATGGTGTAAGGAGCGCTGAGAGCTTCTGCAGCAAAAGTAACTTGCGATGGCGCAGTGAAGATAGCTGCGTCGGGATTCTCTACAGCGAGGGCATACGTTACCTCGGGACCGGCAGCCGAGCGGTAGATGTCGAAGGTGACGCTTGTAGCGTCGCCTTCGATTTCATAGCTCTCTGCAGCTTCATTTGAGAAGTATGCACCTGCACTCTGTGCACCGGGAGTGAAGTCGTCATCAAGGATGCCGTCGTTCTCACAGGCTGTGAAAGTCACAGATGCGAGAGCAAGAGCCGCAATTGTATATAATTTATAGAGTTTCATATTTATTATTTGTTAAGCGATTAATAACAAATTAGTTTGCCGGTTTATAAGGATCGGGCTGAGGACCGCCTGTCGTGATATCGGCCTCTGTGACGAGCTTGTTGGTTGTCATCTCTGAGTTAGGTATAGGATAGAGAAGCACCTTGTTGTCAGGCTCGATCAGATATGTGATAGTAGCGTCATAGCCGCCGCCAACACGATTGAGAGGCTTTTTGAGACGGAGCATGTCATAGTAGCTCATGCCTTCACCCCAGAACTCGATACGGCGCTGGTTCCAGACTTCATCCTGGAATTCGGCAGGCGTTGTGGCAGCTGAAGCGAATTCGGGGTCGCGATAAGCATTAACGAACTCGTTGAGGAGCTGTTTACCGCCTTCGACATTCTGCATGCCGGTTGCCTCGGCGAGGATGTAGTACATTTCCTCGACGCGCATCAGAGGAATATCAGAAGCGTTGATTGTGCTGTTGAGAACGCCTTTGTAGGCCTCGAACTTACACTGAACACGCTCGCCTGCGCCGTGCGATGTCAGATAAGCCTGATGAGCCGCGTCGAGGTTGGCCGACTTGCCTTCCTCGTCGAGCCACCAACCGCGGCGGCAGTCTGTTTTGTTAATCGACTCGAAGAGAAGCTTGTTGATCCACTTCCAAGAGCCGACTGCTGTTGCATAGCCGAAAGTGAACGAACCCATGTGAGAGGGGAAGTTACAGATCTGAGTCGTAACGACACGGTCGGTTTCGGCTACATAGATACCCCACATCCAGTTGTTGGCGTTCATATCATTGAAACCGGGACAAGAAGCTTCAGCGATGCTGAGGGGAGCGCCATCGAAAGCACCGATAGCAGCCTGAGCGTCGGCAGCAGCGTCAGCCCACTTGTTCATGATAAGGTTGGCACGGGCGCGGATACCATAAGCGACAGCCTGGTTGGCGAGACGCTTTGCACCGAGCTCGAGAACAGACTCGCGAGTGACATCTGTACGGCCGAAGTAATCGATAGCCGTTGTGAGGTCTTTGATGATCAGATCATAGACGTCTTTGACAGGAGCGAGACCGAGACCTTCGAGGGCGGCCTGTTCCTGATTTTCTTCAGTGATAAGGGGCACACAGGGCTTGTCTTCGCTGCCAACATATGTGAACTGATAGCTCTGAGCAAGGTAGAGATATGAAAAGGCGCGGAAGGTATAAGCCTGAGCGAGGTAGAAGAGGCCTTCGGGTGAGAGGGCTGCGTCGGCATCGGCATCAGCAGGTTTCATCGAAGCGATGATTGCATTGGCCGAACGGATGCTCTTGTAGTTATACATCCACATCGCATTGTTGGGGTCTGAGGTGTTCAGACCGTCGGCAAGACGAAGAGAGATGAAATACCAGTTGTAGCCGGTGTTGAGCGAGGGCACGTCCATGCCGCGCTGATCCATCTGAATCAGAAGGGCCGGGAAACCTATATCCCACTGTTCGTCAGAGTTACTGCCGCCGGTGAGCGAGCCAAACTCCGTCAAATATCCGGCGAGACCTGGTCTGAGGTAATCGTGTTGCCCTGAGGCTCTGTATCGAGGTCGTTACAGCCGGCCATCATAGCACCTGCAAGGAGGGCAGCAAATATTTTTGTATATTTCATAATTATCAATTTATTAGAATTTACCTTTTAAATCAACTGATTAGAATGCCAGACGGAGGCCGCCCGAGAAGCAGCGGATGGGTGAATAGGTGTATTCAACCGATGAAACGAAGCTCTGACGGGGGTCGAGACCTTTGCGTTTGCTCCAGAGAGCGACATTCTCAGCCGAGAAGTAAACTCTGACGTTGCTGAGGTAGAGTTTCTTGACAATTTTCTCAGGCAGAGTGTAGCCGAAGGTGATGTTGTTGAGAGCGAGGTAATTGCTCGATGTGAGCCATCTGTCGCTGTTTGCGTAATTGGCAAACTGGGCAGTTGTCGAAAGCGCGGGAACATTGGTGTTCTTGTTTTCGGGTGTCCAGGCATTGAGGATATCCTTGTGGAGGTTCATACCGATATCCTCAGCAAGACCGCCGTGCATGAAGCTCTGATAGCCGTAGTCCATGATCTTGCCGCCGAGCTGGTATGTGAATGCCAGCGAGAGGTCGAAGCCATAGGCGTTAAGAGCTGTGCCGAAGCCGCCGTAAGCCTTAGGCATAAGGTTGCCGGTCTTCACACGGTTTGACAGACGGGCTGTCGAAGCGTTTGTAGTTTTATATTCCTCTTCACTCCACTGTGCCACACCATCGATGACAATCTGTTCGCCGGCTGCGTCGAGTTTGGGTTCACGCGCCCAATAAAGAGCCTCACCGGTTTCGGGATCTACGCCTGCATATTTAGGCATATAGAGCTGATACATCGACTCGCCTTCGTGGAAGATACGGCTGCCGGTGATCCAGTTGCCCTGTGCGTCGACGATATCGGGCGACAGTTTGAGCACCTTGTTAGAGGGCAGTGTAACGTTGAGGTTAATGTCCCAGGTGATGTCCTTGGTGTTGATCGGGCGATAGTTGACGTCGATTTCAAAACCGTTGTTACGCATCGAACCAACGTTCTTGGGGATTGAAGAATAACCCAGCGACGGAGATGTCGGGATGTTGAAGAGCATGTCAGATGTCTGACGGTTGTAGTACTCGAGTGAACCGCTGACCATGCCGCTCATGAGGCTGAAGTCAACACCGATATTGAAGTTGTTTGAAGTCTCCCAGGTGATGTCGGGGTTACCTTTGTATGAGAGCGAAGCGTCGTTGAAGACACCGTCTGAACCTGTCAGAGTATACTGGTCGAGGTAAGCATAGTTGTTGCCGATACCGTCGTTACCGTTCTGACCGAACGATGCTTTGAATTTCAGCAGGTCGAAGATGTCTGAGAGGTCGGCCATGAAATCTTCTTTGGCGATTTCCCATGCGCCTGATACCGACCAGAAGTTACCCCAGCGTTTGTCGGGATGGAAGCGGCTCGATGCATCGCGGCGATAAGAACCCATGAAGAAGTATTTCTCGTCGAAGTTATATTTGACACGGCCGAAGATACCGCGTGTGCTATACTCGGTGACGGCGCCGTAACCGCGACGCTGGTCGATCGTGTTGTTGACGGCCCACTGGTAGGGGTTATAGAGGTTATAACCGATAGCCTGAACATACTCGCTATTGAGGTCGTAGCTTTCATAACCGATCATGATGCCGGCATTGTGATGTTCGCCGAACGATCTCTGATATTCAGCAAGACCCTGGAGGTTGAGGGTGCGCAGACGCGACTGATACTGGAGGGCAGAACCACCGGCTTCAGAGCTCTGACCGTGGAAGGGATTACCGATTGAATGGTTGCGGGTGTTGTCGACAAAGAGGCCGATGTTACCGCTGATGGTAAGGCCTTTGACAGGTGTGAGGACTGCATACCATTTGGCATCGAGAATATCCATGAGGCTCTCGTCGGTGTCGTAAGCGAGGTCACCGGCGGGGTTACCCATGTTCATATAGTTACGGACTGCGCCGTATTCGTCGTCGCCGTAGTCATAGAGTTTTTTGCCTGTTGTCGGGTCGCGGAGAATAGCACCTGACTGGTCACGGACATAAACGGGATAGACGGGAGCCATCGAGTTTGCATAAACGAAGGCGTTGCCGGTTGAGCCGCTGTTGGTCTGTTCGCCGGGGTAGCCGCTGTTGACATATGTATATGTAAGGTTTGTACCAATCTTCAACCAGGGTTTTGCCTGATAGTCGACGCTTGCACGGGTCGAGAGACGTTCGTAGCTCGAACCCTGGATAATACCTTCATCATTGAGGTAGCTGGCTGCGACATAATACTGGAGTTTGTCAGTACCGCCTGAGATGCTGAGGCTATATTCCTGACGGAGACCGTTTTTCAACTGTTCTTTGTTCCAGTCATCGCCGATATAATAGTAGCCGGTCTTGGGGTCGATGTAGCCGGGTGTGGCATTGGGGTTGAAGCGGCCGTCGGTGCCGATGATGGTCTGACCTGCAGGGGCTGTCCATGTCCTGTCTCTTATACACATCTGACGCTGCCGACGATATGCAGTGT
>CALZQD010000003.1 GCA_945828175.1 uncultured Bacteroidales bacterium
GATGGGGTCGGCCGTTCTGACAGAGACCGGCTGCGAGGTCATCGAAGCCGATTTCAGAGTATAGGTATAATCGGTCGAGGGAGTCAGGCCGTCGACGCGGTATGAGCCTGTTTTGGCCGTGACATTGCGGGGATAGCCGTCGAGGCTGCCCGAGGCGTCGCGGACGTCGAGCGAATAATAGCTGCCGTCGATTTCGTCGCCGACGTAAATCCAGTTGGCGACAAACGCCTCGAGGTCGACATCGGTGGCCGCCGAAGCAGGCAGGCCGTCGAGAGCGCGGATGTGGAGGCTGACCGAGCTTTTGGCCGAGCCCGCGGTGACGGTGAGGGTGCCGTTATACTCGCCTGCCGCAGCGGGCTGAGCCGAGACGGTAATCTTGGCGCCGGCTGCGCTGTTGGCATCGGCCGCGCTGACCATCGAAGGCGAGACATTGAAGCCGCCGTTGGCCGAGAAAGTGACATTGCCCGAGAGGTTTGTGCCTTTGACGGTGAGCGTCACGCTGCGGCTGACGTTGACGGCAGTGACGCCGAGGTCGACGCTGCTGCCGCTGACCGGCTGGTTGATGACCGGAGCCGAACCGGCCGACGACGACCATTTCTCGCTCTTTTTGTCGCCCCAGATATATTCGGCCATCTCGGGATGGTCGATGAAGGGATTGCGGTTGCGCTGATGGGCGTAGACGGCGTCGTTGCGCTTGATTTCCTTGTCGCTGACGGGGTCCATGCGATGCCATTTGAGCAGGAGGTTGACGGCCCACGACGAGAAGACGGGATAGCTGTTGCGGGCGAGCATGTCGGACGACCAGCCCGAGATGCGGTCGTTATAGCAGGCTGCCATATAGAAATACGAGCGGGCGAAGTCGCCTTTGTATTCGTCGTCAGGCTCGAAGACAGTGCCGCTGTAGCCCGGGAAGGTCGAGCGTCCGAGGCGTCCGAGAGCCTGGACGTTGCCGTTCGAGGCAAGGCGTGTGCCGCCGGCACATTCGCCGAAGGGATAGTTGCTGCGCTGGCCGTTGACCTTGCCGTCGGTGGGATAGACGTGGAAAGCGTCGCTCATCATGGGCGAGGCGTCGTTAAACCAGCTCTTGGGGAATGAGTGCTCGCGGTTGATGCAGTCGCCGACGAGCTTGTAGTTGCCGCAATGCTCGGCGCCGACGCGCCAGTGTTTGGTCGAATACATGTCCCAGACGGTGCCGTCTGCACGGACGTCAGAGGTTTTGTAGACGTTCCACAGGCCGTCGTAGCTCACGCGGGTATGGCTTGTGATTGTCTGATAGAGAGCCGAAAGGAGGTCTTTGCCGCCCTTGTTCTCGCAGTCGTTATAATACGACGCCGGAGCGGCAGCATAGATACCCACCGTCGCCACACAGCAGAGAAGAACAATGGCAACGCGTTTAATGTCAGTTATATGTAACATTTTTCAGTTTATTTTTCTTTCAATAACATTTCGGTTAGAATCGCCACACCTTCAGAGGCCTTGGCCTTGATGACAGTGACCGACGGAGGTACGCCTGCCGGGTTGGGGTCGATATAATAGACGGGCACGCCCGGGCGGACGTAATGGAGGAGGCTCGCGGCGGGGTAGACGGCGAGGCTCGTGCCGATGATGACGAAGATGTCGGCCTCGGAGACTACCTGAGTAGCAGGCTCGAAGTTGGGCACCGCCTCCTGGAAGAAGACGATATGCGGCCTTACATGATGTCCGTCGATGACGGTCTCCGGCGTTGTCTCGCATGCCTCGGGATGGAGGGTATAGACGCGCGACTCGTCGTCTAGCGCACGCACTTTCATCAGCTCGCCGTGGAGGTGGAGTGTCTTCGTGCTGCCGGCGCGCTCGTGGAGGTCGTCGACGTTCTGGGTGATGACGGTGACGTCGAAATATTTCTCGAGGTCGACGAGACCATAGTGGGCTGCGTTGGGTTTGCACGACTGCAGCTGCTTGCGGCGCTCGTTGTAGAATTTATGGACGAGAGCCGGATTGCGCTCGAAACCGTCGGCGCTGCAGACGTCCATGACGGGATACTGCTCCCAGAGGCCTCCGGCGTCGCGGAAGGTAGAGATGCCGCTTTCGGCGCTGATGCCTGCGCCGGTCGATATGACCAGTTTTTTCATTCCTCGATCGAAAAGTCTATGATGTTGTCTGTGTCCCTGCTGTTTTTGGGCTGTGCCGGACGGTCGGTCTGGGCTTGACGGCGGCTGCGGTCGTCGGCGGCAGCCGGTTTGACCTTGGCCGACTTCTTGTTGCGGTTGTAGGCCGGAGTGCGCTCAAAGGTGTCGAGAATCTCGTCGTTATCGAGCTGGTCGGCCTCGAGGAGGATATAGTGGCGGGTGTCGTTGTGGCGCTGGAGGTCGTCGATTTTCTCCTTGCCGTAGTATTCCTTGATGACCTCCTTGTCGATGGTCTGGGCGCCGTCGGGGTCGTCGGGGTTGTTGCCCTTGATGATGATGTCGTCGTCACGCTTGCCGTTCTCGCGGACGGTGACGTCGAAGCCGGCGGCAAGGATTGTCAGCTTGACCTTCTCGCCGAGGGTGTCGTCGTAGGTGATGCCCCAGATGACGTCGACGCCCGAATCAATCTTGGTGACGAAGTCGTCGAGCTCGCGCGACTCGTCGGTGCGGAACTTCTGCTCGGCTTTGCGCGAGTAGCTGAGGTTGAAGAGCAGCTTCTTGCTGCTGAAGACGTCGGTGTTCTTTAGCAGGGGCGAGTGGAGGGCATCTTCGATTGCAGCCGAGACGCGGTTCTCGCCCTCGCCGTAACCGATAGAGATGATGGCCGTGCCGCCGTTGCGCAGGGTCGTGTCGACGTCGTTGAAGTCGAGGTTGATATAGCCGGGATTGGTGACAATCTCAGAGATGCTCTGCGCTGCTATCGAGAGGGTATCGTCGGCCTTGGCGAACGACTCCTCGAAGGCAAGGTCGGGATAGATCTCAGAGAGGCGCTCGTTGTTGATGACCAGCAGGGCATCGACATACTTGCCCATTTCCTCGGCGCCGGCGACGGCCTTGGCGATTTTCTTCATGCCCTCGAAGAGGAAGGGAATGGTGACGATGCCAATGGTGAGGAGTCCGCGCTCGCGGGCGATGCGTGCGACGACGGGAGCGGCGCCTGTGCCTGTGCCGCCGCCCATGCCGGCGGTGATGAAGACCATGTCGGTCTCGTCGGTGAAGAGAGCGCGGATGTCTTCGGCGCTCTCCTCGGCAGCCTCGCGGGCACGCTCGGGGACGTTGCCGGCGCCGCGGCCGCGGGTGACGGTCGGGCCGATGAGAAGTTTGCGCGGCACGGGCGAGCATTTGAGAGCCATATCGTCGGTGTTAACCACTACGAACGACACGCCGTGAATGACGGCCTCGTTATACATGTGGTTGACTGCGTTGCCGCCACCACCGCCGACGCCGACGACCATGATGCGGTCGGGCTCGCTCGTCGTCTCGGTATATTTATTGAGATGTTCTAAATCGTCTGATGTCATCTATGCTGAAGTTTTTGTGTTTTCAATCGGTTGGAAATCACTCGGTAGGCTCGTCGAGGTCGTCGCCGGCGCCCTTGTCGGCGAAGAATCCGGCCAGTTTCTCCTTGACTTTGTTGATACGGCTGAGGATGCCGCCGCTTTCGCCGCTGTCACCACTGTCGTCTTCGGGATCGTTGCCGTCGCCGAGCACCTCGTCGATGTCGTCGACGGGTTCTTTGGCCGCTCTGCGATGGTCTTTTTTCTTCTTGGGACGGAAGCGGCGGTCGTCATCGTCGTCGTCATAATCGTCTTCGAGGAGGTTCTCGTCGTCTTCGGAGACAGGACGGCGGCCGCCGGCGACAGCGCCGCCCGCGCGGCCGACATAGCCCGTATTGTCGTCGGCTTCGTCATCGGGCTCGACGACGACGGGGCGCGTCAGGCAGTTGAGGTCGGAGTTGACGGCGGCATACTTGGCGATGGCGATGATGTCGATGTTCTCGTTGAGGTCGATGCCGTTGGCCTTGATGGTTATGCTGCTGTTGATTTTGCCGGCGCGCACGGGCATCTTGGTCTGCGCCTCGGCAAGTTTTAGGAAGTTGCTGAGCTTGGCGCCGCCGCCGATGAAGACGAGTCCGCCGGGGAGGTCCTGGGCCTTGAAGCCTACGGCCTCGATCTGGTGGACGATGTTGGCGATGATTTCGCCGGCGCGGGCCTGTATGTAGTTGTTGATCTCAATCTTGGCGTTGTCGGTCTCGTTGCCTTCGGTGAGGGCGCTGCCGACGCTAATATTTGACATCAACTCGTTTTACTCCGTCAAGATGAGGCCGGCCATGAGGTCGCGGGTGATGTTGCGCGAGCCCATGGGCAGGGTGACGATGGCCTGGAGGACGTCGTCCTTGTAGACAGAGACGGTCGTAGTCTCGGCGCCGAAGTCGATGAGGGCGCAGCCGATCTGCTTCTCGTCGGGCGAGAGGACGAGGTCGGCCTGGGCGATGGGACGATAGACATACTCGCGCTTGGGCTGCTGCTCGGATGTCTCGATTTTGATGCGCTCGAGGTTGCGCTTGTTGTCGGGGGCGCAGACGAGGGCTGAGAACTCGGCCTTGATCTGGCTGCCGATGGTGCCGACGACGTTCTTTACCTGGGTGTTGTCGACATAGAAGGTCTTGGGGAGCAGGGCGAGGGTCTCCTTGTCGGTGACGACGAGGCTGAACGAGGCTTCGCGTTTGAGACGCTCGACTGTGTCGGCCGTGATCTCGATGGCCGAGGGAAGCTTGGTCGAAGCCTGCACGGCCATTGTGGCGAACGAGCGGCCGCCGAGGGCGAGATAGACCGCCGAGACCTTGCCGGGGATAACCGCGGGCGAGTTCTCGAGTTTTCTGATAATCTGGTTTACATGCAACGTAACCTCCTGAACGTTACTGATGCGTCCGTATCTGACACAATTGCTGACCTTGGTTTCCTCAGCCGCGAGGAGTGTTATGTCGCCGAGCTCGCCGACAGAGGCGATGAGCCCTTTGATTTTGGAACTGCCGATTTCGATAGCGGCTATATATCTTGTATCCATGAAGGTTATATTATGATTTAAAGGTATTATGATTTCTTTTTGTCATCGGGGCCGGAGTTGTCGGGCTCTTCGGCGAAGCCTTCGTTTTCGGGGCTCATTGTCTCGACGTCGTCGATAAACTCAAACTCCGACTCGCGGGTGTCGAGGGCGATGTCGCCGAGTTTTTTCTCACGGCGCGAGGCCACGATCTGACCGCGCCACTTGACCGAGACGGTGTCGTAGAAGTTCCAGCCCTTGACCGGCATCACCTCGCGGTAGAACACCTTGAGGCGGTCGAATTTGTTGGCGATGAGAGTCGTGTCGCCGAGGTTGACGACATGGCCGCGGATAACGGGTACGACGAAAATGTCGCCGCTGCCGTCGGTCGTGACGGTCGAGACGAGGGCGTTGAGAGTCGGGTCGGAGGCCACATAGCGCAGAATCGGGAGGAGGCGCGAGGCCGGCTCGCCTGCGTCGAAGCGGCCCACGACAACGGGGACGTCGACGTGGTATTTGACGTCGGCGGCGACACGCTTGCCGACGCTGTTGATGTAGTATGAGCGGCCTGTCGGCTCGAAGACGCGGGCGACGGGAATCATCGGCGTCACCTCGACAAGAAGGCGTCCGTTGTTGAGCTCGGCGACATTGGCGCGCTCGATTTCGGGCATTCGGGCCAGACGGCGCTCGAGGTCGTTGATGTCGAGCGAGCCGCGGACGACGCTGTCGATGCGCGAGCTGAGACCACCGCACTCGCGCGAGATGTCGGCAGCCGAGACGAAGCGGGTGTTGAGGCTGTCGGCGACGACGATGTCGACACCGTCGTAATGGTCTGAGAGCGAGAGGCTGCGAGTCATAGACATGGCGACGACGAGATAGACCGTCAGCACGACAGTCATCACGAGTTTTATAATTGTCTTCTTTTCCATGTCAGGGGTCTTATTTTCGGTCTTTTGCTATCTCGCGGCACAGTTCGGGCAAATAGAGGTTAAGATCGCCCGCACCGGCAGCCAACAGGATTTCAAAATTAGTATTTTTCATCGTTTTGACAAAATCATACTTAGAAATCATCACTTTATCGTCGCATTTTATGCGATCGAAGATGATTTTCGAGGTGACGCCCTCGATGGGCTCCTCGCGCGCCGGATAGATGTCGATGAGCACGACCGAGTCGGCGGCCGACAGCGCCTCGGCAAACTGCGGGGCGAAATCGCGGGTGCGGGTATAGAGATGGGGCTGGAAAGCCACGGTCAGGCGGTTATGGGGATAGAGGGCGCGCACCGAGGCGATGCTCTGGCGCAGCTCGTCGGGATGATGGGCGTAGTCGTCGATGACGACGTGGCCGCCGGGCAGCTGCTCTTTGAGATGGAACTCGAAGCGGCGCTCGGGACCCATAAAGCTCTTCATGGCCTCGCGGGCGCTCTCGGGCTCGAAATCGCCTGTCAGCCAGCATGCGCCGAGGGCTGCGACGGCGTTCTCGATGTTGATTTCGACGGGCACACCGAGCTCGATGTCGGCGACAGTGCCGCCGGGATAGACGAAGTCGAAGACTATCGTGCCGTTGCCGCGGCGGATGTTGGCGGCGTGGAAGTCGCCAGCGTCGCGCGAGTAGGTATATGTCTCGACGTCGGCGCCGGGACGCGGTTTGAGTTTGAGACCGGTGTGAATCAGCAGCTTGCCGCCGGGTTTGATGAGCTCGGTGAAGTGGGCGAAGCTCTCGAGATATGCCTCCTCGGTGCCGTAGATGTCGAGGTGGTCGGGGTCGGTGGCCGTGATGACGGCGATGTAGGGCGAGAGCTGATGGAACGAGCGGTCATATTCGTCGGCCTCGATGACAGAGTAAGGCGATGTGGCCCTGAGCAGCAGGTTGCTGTGATAATTGCGCAGGATGCCGCCGAGAAAGGCGTTGCAGCCGACGCTGCCGCTGTGGAGCACATGGGCGGCCATCGACGAGGTCGTCGTCTTGCCGTGGGTGCCGGCAAAGCAGAGACCTTTGCTCTCGCGGGTGATGTTGCCCAGGGCGGCGGCGCGCTTGAGCAGCTTGAAGCCGCCTTCGCGGAAGAACGTCAGCGGCACGTTGTCGGCCGGCACGGCGGGTGTATAGATGACTTCGGTCGTCGCCGGGTCGCGGAAGGCTTCGGGAACGGCGGCCATCGAGTCGTCGAAAGAGATTCTGACGCCTTCGGCGATGAGAGCGTCGGTCAGGGGCGAGGGAGTGCGGTCGTAGCCGGCGACGGCGTAACCGCGTGAGAGATAATAGCGCTCGAGGGCGGCCATGCCTATGCCGCCGGCGCCTACGAAATATATTTTGTCGACATTACGCGACAGTGTCTTGTCTTCTACCATTTTTCATTCATCATTTTATCAGTTCGAGGGCGGCGTCGACGATTTTTTCGTCGGAATCGGGGAGTGCCATGTCGAGGATGTTGCGGCTGAGGCGGTCGCGGGCCTCCTTGTCGTCAGATAGGCTGACGATGGCCTCGGGCAGCTTGGCGGCCGCATCGGCATCGAGAATCATCAAGGCGGCGTCGCGGTCGGCCAGGGCGAGGGCGTTCTTGCGCTGGTGGTCTTCGGCGACATTGGGCGAGGGCACGAGTATGACGGGCTTGCCGAGGAGCTGGAGCTCGCTGATGCTGCCGGCACCGGCGCGCGAGACGACGAGGTCGGCGGCGCGGTAGGCTACGTCCATGTCAGAGATGAAGGCCGTGGCCTTGACATCCTTATAACTCCCGGCCTTGCGAACGACTTCGGTGTCGGCATAGTTCTTGCCTGTCTGCCAGAGCATCTGACGGCCACCGGCGGTGATGGTGTCGAGGGCGTTGCCGACGGCCTCGTTGATTGTGCGGGCGCCGAGGCTGCCGCCGACGACGAGAACGAGCGGACGAGCCGGGTCGAAGCCGAGGGCCGACTTGGCCTCGGCCTGAGTCATCGAGTTGGTGAGCAGGTTCTTGCGCACGGGATTGCCTGTCTTGATGATGCGTTCGGCGGGGAAGAAGCGGTCCATGCCGTCGTAGGCTACACAGATTCGGCCCGCTTTGGCGGCGAGGAGCTTGTTGGTCACGCCGGCATAGGAATTCTGCTCCTGGAGCAAGGTCGGCACGCCCATGCGCTGGGCGGCCTTGAGCGTCGGGCCGCTGGCATAGCCGCCTACACCGATGGCAATCTGGGGCTTGAACTCCCTGACGACTCGGCGCGCCAGGCGGATGCTCTTCCATAGACGCAGAAGCACCTTGACGTTCTTCAGCAGGTTCTTGCGGTCGAAGCCGCTGACGGGCAGACCGACAATTTCATAGCCGGCAGCCGGGACGCGCTGCATCTCCATACGGTTTTCGGCGCCGACAAACTTGATTTCGACGTCGGGGAAACGGTTTTTGATGGTGTTGGCGATAGAGATGGCCGGGAAGATGTGGCCGCCTGTGCCGCCGCCGCTGATGAGCACGCGCTCGAGTTTTATATTGTTGTCTTTTTTGTCGGTTGTTTTCATAATCATAACTGTGAGGGGTTGTCGCTCTGCATATTTTCGGGCAGGGCCTCGATTTCCTTACGGATGGCCTCCTTGTCGTCCTTGAAGGCGGCGTGGCGGCAGGTCGAGAGCATAATGCCGAGGGCTATCGAAGTGACTATCACCGATGTGCCGCCCTTAGAAATGAGCGGCAGCGGCTGACCGGAGACGGGGAAGACGCCCGTGACGATAGCCATATGGAAGAGCGCCTGATAGACTATATAAATCGCGCAGCCGATGACCAGCAGGCAGGGAAATGTCTGTTTGCAACGCGTTGCCACCCAGCCCGCTCGCGCCAGCAGCCAAAGATAGCATATCAGCAGGAAGACACCGGTTATAAGGCCGAGCTCCTCGATGACGATGGCGTAGATATAGTCGGAGAAGGCGAGCGGCAGGCGGGCGTTCTCGCGCGAGTTGCCGGGGCCTACTCCGAGGAGGCCGCCGTGGGCCTGGGCGATGTAGCTGAGCTGTTCCTGCTTGTTCTCGTCGGTGATGTCGTCGTTATATTTATTGAGGCGGAAGTGGCGGCTGAAACGCGCCTTCCAGGTGCCCATGCGCTTGATGGCCTCGCTCTCGCCGACCTCCTCCTGATTGAGGCGGGCGACCTCGATGGCTGCCTGGCTGGGGCCTTCTTCTTTGGTCATGCTTCTGACGGCGAAATAGCCGCCGGCAAGGACACCGTAGACGAGCAGAACGCCGGCGAATTTCTTGAGGCTGACACCGCCGATAAGCATCATCGACAGGCTTATAGCCATCAGCAGCAGGGTGTTGGTAAGGCCCTGTTCAAGCAGAAGGCCGCAACAGAAGAGAATCAGCAGCGTGCAGTAGACGACACCCTTGGTGGTGACGTCGCGTTTGCCGGGCATCTGGTTGCGGCTCAGAATCCAGGCCACGCCGAGGGCGGCGCCGAGCTTGAGGAATTCGGCGGGGAGCACCGTCAGCGGACCCACCTGCAGGCCTCGCATCGTGCCGTTAATCTTGACACCCGCGACGAGCACGAGTATCATGGCGCCGATACTGCCCGCGAGATACCAGGGCACGGCCTTGAGGATGTAGACATAGTGGAACTTCTGGATGACGAGCATCAGCAGCAGGCCGATGCCGAGGAAGCGGGCGTGGCGGATTATGGGCCCGTAGATGTCGTCGGGCGACACCTCCTGGCTCGAGGCGCTGAAGAGCTCGATGACAGAGATGATGAGCAGGGCGATGTAGATGCCCCAGACGTGGTGGTCGGTGCGCAGTTTCGGAGTCAGACGCTCGGCGTCCTCGACTGCGGTTGTCGCGGCGTCGGTCTCCGGTCCGGCGCCGGGAGTGATGTTGAGATCAGCTTGCATGTGTCTTTCGTTCTAAGGTTTTTATTTATTGAGGTTTCTGACGGCTTCTTTGAAAAGCTCGCCGCGGTTTTCGTAGCTTGTGAAGAGGTCGAAGCTGGCGCAGCAGGGCGAGAGGAGCACGGCGTCGCCGCTGACGGCGAGACGGCGGCAGGCTGCGACGGCGTCGTCGAGCGAGTGGGTGTCGACGATTGTCGGGACTTCATCGCTGAAGAAGTTGAGAATCTTGGCGTTGTCCTTGCCCATGGCAACGATGGCCTTGACCTTCTCGCGGACGAGGGGCAGAATCTCAGTGTAGTCGTTGCCTTTGTCCTTGCCGCCGAGGATGAGTACGACGGGCTTTGTCATCGAGTCGAGGGCATACCAGCACGAATTGACGTTGGTTGCCTTCGAGTCGTTGATCCACTCGACGCCATCGACGTCGGCGACATTCTCGAGACGGTGCTCGACGCCGGCGAAGTCGCTCAGGGCGCTGCGGATGTCGTCTTTGCGGATATTGAGGAGGCAGGCCGAGATGCCGGCAGCCATCGAGTTGTAGAGGTTGTGGATGCCGTTGAGGGCCAGGTCGGCGCGGGGCATGGCGAGGCTCGTGCCGGGGGTGTTGATTATCATCTCGTTCTCGGCGTCGATATAGGCGGCGGTGTTCTCCTCCTGATGCTCGGCGAAGGGATAGAGACGGGCCTCTGTAGAGATGCTCTTGAGCTGGGCGGCGACGACGGGGTCGTCGTGCCAGAAGATGAAGGCGTCTTTGGGCGTGAGATTCTGCAGGATGCGGAACTTGGCGTTGATATAGTTCTGCATCTTGTAGTCGTAGCGATCGAGGTGGTCGGGCGTGATGTTGAGAATTACGGCGATGTTGGCCTTGAACTTATACATATTGTCGAGCTGGAAGCTGCTCAGCTCGATGACGTAGACGTCGTGGGGGTCGCGGGCGACCTGGAGTGCCAGGCTGTTGCCGACGTTGCCTGCGAGGCCGACGTTGAGGCCGGCGCGGCGCAAAATGTGGTAGGTCAGCAGGGTCGTTGTCGTCTTGCCGTTGCTGCCGGTGATGCAGACCATCTTCGAGTCGGTGTAGCGTCCGGCGAACTCGATCTCGCTGATGACGGGGATGTTCTTCTCCTTGACTGCCTTGATGACGGGCGTGGTGTCGGCGATGCCGGGGCTCTTTATTATCTCGTCGGCGGCGAGGATGCGGTCGAGGCTGTGATGGCCGTCTTCCCAGGCTATGCCCTCGGCGTCGAGCATGGCGCGGTATTTGGGCGTGATATGGCCATAGTCGCTGACAAAGACGTCGAAGCCCTTGTCTTTGGCGAGGATGGCGGCACCGGTGCCGCTCTCTCCGGCGCCGAGAATTACTATGCGGCGGTTATTGCTCTGTTCTTTCATTATATATGTAATGTAAGCTGTGTGTCCTTATCTGATTTTTAATGTCACGAATGTCACGACGGCGAGGATGATGCCGATAATCCAGAAACGGGTGACGATCTTGGCCTCGGGGATGGGCGCGAATGGGCGCTGGATGAGGGCGTCGATGCCGGCGTTGCCGGGTTTCTGGAAGTGGTGGTGGAGCGGCGACATCTTGAAGATGCGCTTGCCGCCCGTTTTCTTGAAATATGCCACCTGAAGCACTACCGAGAGGTCTTCGATATAGAAGAGCGCGCAGAGTATCGGCAACAGCAGCTCTTTGTGAATCAGAATGGCGAAGACGGCGATGATGCCGCCGAGGGTGAGGCTGCCGGTGTCGCCCATGAAAACCTGCGCGGGATAGGCGTTATACCACAGGAAGCCGACCAGGGCGCCGATGAAGGCCGCCATATAGACGACGAGCTCCTCGCTACCCGGTATATACATTATATTAAGGTATGACGAGTAGATGACGTTGCCGCCGAGGTAGGCCATGATGGCCAGGGCGACGCCTATGATGGCCGACAGGCCCGAGGTCATGCCGTCGAGGCCGTCGTTGAGGTTGGCGCCGTTGCTCGTCGCCGAGACAAAGAAGATAACGAAGATGAAGAAGATGACCCAGCCGCCGGTCTCGGCATGCGAGCCCATCCACGAGGTGAGCATCGAGTAGTCGAAGTTGTTGTTCTTGACGAAGGGAATCGTCGTCTGGGGCGATTTGGTCGTCTGGGTGTCGTAGACGACTTGCTCGACCTCGTTGGTGGTGACGTTGACGACCTCGCGGTTCTCGACGATGACCATGTCGGGGTTGAGGAACATCGTCACGGCGACGATGACGGCGATGCCGACCTGACCGATAATCTTGTATTTGCCCTTCATGCCGTCTTTGTTGCGGTATTTTATCTTCTTGTAGTCGTCAAGGAAGCCGATGGTGCCGAGCCAGAGGGTTGCGACGATCATCAGCAGCATGTAGACGTTTGCGAGGTTGCCGACGAGCAGCGCGGGGATGAGAATGGCGGCGATGATGATGATGCCGCCCATCGTCGGGGTGCCGGTCTTTTTCTGCTGGCCCTCGAGGTCGAGGTTACGGATGATTTCGCCTACCTGCATCAGCTGCAGGCGGTCGATGATCTTGCGGCCGATGAATATGGCTATCAGCAGCGCGAGCACGAAGGCCACGCCCGAGCGGAAGGTGATGTAATCCATCAGTCGCGAGCCCGGGAATCCGTATTGCTTGAGTATCGTAAAAAGATAATATATCATTTTGTTTTATGTTGTTAGTCGTTTATTTGTCTTCGGTCAAGGCCTTTGTCACTTCCTCGCGGTCGTCGAAGTGCGAGCTTACGCCGGCGATAATCTGGTAGGTCTCGTGGCCTTTGCCGGCGACGAGGACGACGTCGCCCTCGCGAGCGAGCGCCACGGCTGTGCGTATGGCCTCGCGGCGGTCGGTAATCGTCAATGTACGGCGGCGGGCGTCGTCATCGAGTCCGGCGAGCATGTCGGCGATGATGTCCTCGGGCTTTTCGTCGCGGGGATTGTCAGACGTCAGGATGACGCGGTCACTGCGGCGGGCGGCCTCGGCGGCCATGATGGGGCGCTTGCCGTGGTCGCGGTTGCCACCGGCACCGCAGACGGTGATGACCGGATGGTTGCGGCCGACGACGTCGCGGATGGTGTCAAGCACGTTGACGAGGGCGTCGGGGGTGTGGGCATAGTCGACGATGGCCGTCACGCCGCGACCGCGGAAGGTCTGGAAGCGTCCGGCGACGGGCACCAGGCGGCTCATGGCCACAAGGAGCTCGTAGCCGTCGAAGCCGAGGAGCGAGCCGGCGCCGTAGACGGCGGTGAGGTTGGCGGCGTTGAAGCGGCCCGTGAAGAGCGTCTCGACCTCGTGGCCGTTGAAGGCGACGAGCATGCCGTCGAGGCGGTTCTCGACGATGCGGCCGCGGAAGTCGGCGTCGTTGCAAGTCGAGTAGGTGTAGACACGGGCCTGTGTATTCTGTACCATAACCTTGCCGTTGCGGTCGTCGATATTGACCAAGGCGAAAGCTTCGCGGGGCAGCATATCGAAGAACGATTTCTTGGCTGCGAGATATGCATCGAAAGTCTTGTGATAGTCGAGATGGTCGCGGGTGAGGTTTGTGAAGATGCCTCCGACGAAGTGCAGGCCGGCGATGCGGTGCTGGGCGGCGGCGTGGCTGCTGACCTCCATGGCGGCGATGCTGCATCCGGCTTCGACCATGTCGGCGAGCAGGCGGTTGAGCTCGAGCGGGTCGGGCGTCGTGTGGGTCGAGGGGACGTCGGTGTCGCCGACCTTGTTGACGACGGTCGAGAGCAGGCCGGCCTTGAGGCCGAAGATGCGGGCCAGCTCGTAGATGAGGGTGGCGATGGTGGTCTTGCCGTTTGTGCCGGTTACGCCGATGAGGCGCAGCTTGCGCGAGGGGTTGTCATACCACTGCGAGGCGAGGCAGCCGAGCGCGACAGATGCGTCGGCGACGCGGACGAAGGTTACGCCGGCCGCAATGTCTTCGGGAAGGGTCTCGCAGACGACAGCCGAGGCACCGGCGGCGACAGCCTTGGCGATGAAGTCGTGGCCGTCGACGTTATAGCCCCTGACGGCGACAAAGAGCGAGCCGGGGACGCACCGGCGCGAGTCGGAGGTCACGCCGGCAATGTCGACGTCGGTGTCGCCGATGATTTCTTGGGCGACGACGGCCTGAAGTAGATTTGACAGTTTCTTATGCATCAGTTTTGTGTCAGATTGATTGATATTTTAGAACCGCGGGCGGCGACGGTGCCGGGGGCAGGCGACTGGCTCGCCACATAGCCCACACCGCTGAAGCCGACGTTAAAACCGCACTCTTCGAGGCGCACGACAGCCTCGCGGATGCCGAGGCCGCGCACGTCGGGCACCCGGCCGCTATGGACAGCGGCGGGCGATTTAATCTCGACGCCCGAGGGGAAACGGAGGCCTGCGGCGAGGGTCTTGTTGCGGTCGGGGTTCGACGAGGCGTAGAGCGTCGGGCGAGTGCCGGGATGCGACTCTTCGTTTATATCAGAGCTATTGTCGAGCATGCCGCGCGAGAACAGCTTGAGAGCTACGTTTTTGACAACAGCGCCCGATGTCGTGGCCGCGCCCTTGTAGGCAGGCGACGGGTCGCTGATGACGACAAAGCAGGTATATTTGGGATTGTCGTAGGGGAAGAAGCCGCAGAACGCCAGGCGGTAGCGGTTGTCGAGATAGCCTCCGGCCTTGACGGCGACCTTGTCGGTGCGGCCCTTGACGGTGTCGTTCTTTACTTTCTTGGGTTCGGCGATGATGCGGCAAGTGCCTGTCTTGCCGGCGATGTCGACGATGTTGCTGCGCACGGCCTTGGCGGTGCCGCCCTGGCCCCAGACGACGGCATGGAGCATTTCACGGAGGATGCGCGCGTTCTCTTCGCTGCAGATATGGTCGCGGACATAGCTGACGGGAATCACCGAGTCGGTGCCGTCGGGCAGGCTCAGGCCCTTGACGAGGCGCGGGCGCACGAAGCGGCCGCCGTTGGCGATCGCGTTATAGACGGCGCAGGTATAGAGCGGCGGAATCATCGTCGAGTAGCCGAAGACCATTCGCGAGAGGGCGATGCGGCCGCCGCGGTTGTTCTCGAGCGTCGGGAAGTAGGGTGTGCGCTCGCGCTCCATGCCTGTGTTGAAGCGGTCGAAGAAGCCGAGGTCGCGCAGACGCTGACGGAAGGCGTTGGGATTGCTCTCGAAGTGCGAGGTCATGAGCTTGGTCATGCCGATGTTCGACGAATATTCGAGGAAACGGTCGACCGACAGCGACGAGGGCGAGTGGGTGTCGTTGATGGGACGGCCGCCGCAGTAGCGGTAGCCGACGCCCTTGGGCTCGATGTGGAATGGGCGGGTCAGCGGGAAGGCGAAGCCGTCTTCGAGGGCGACGAGCATCGAGATTGTCTTGACGACCGAGCCGGGCTCG
Organism: uncultured Bacteroidales bacterium; assembly: GCA_945828175.1. Lineage (GTDB taxonomy): Bacteria > Bacteroidota > Bacteroidia > Bacteroidales > Muribaculaceae > CAG-873. Next base: position 15,205 of record CALZQD010000003.1, read on the forward strand.
TAGGCGAGGACGACGCGGTTCATGCCCTCGATATAGCGGTTGGCGTCGAGGGTGTCGCGCTCGAGGTTTGAGATGGCCTTGATGTCGCCGGTGCCGACCTCCATGAGAATGGCCGAGCCCCATTCGGCGCCCGTCGTCAGGAGCATGTCGCCGAGCTCGTGTTCGAGGATGTCCTGCATGGTGATGTCGATGGTGGTGGTGACGGTATATCCGTGGCGCGGCTTCTGAATTGTCCAGTTGCCGAGACGGTCTGTGAAGAAGACTTTCTTGGCTTTGCCGGGGATGCCGTAGAGCAGCGAGTCGAGGGCTCGCTCGAGGCCCGAGGCGCCTCTGACATCGCGCAGGCCTATCTCGCCGACGCGGCCTATGCTCAGGTGGGCCATGTCGCCGTAGGGGTATTTGCGTTTGAGAACGCGCTCTTTGACCAGACCCGTGCGGTTGGCGTTTTTGGTGCGTTTGAAGAAGGGGAAGCCTTTGACGCGCTGCACGTCGTCGTCAGATATCTCCTTGAGCAGCAGGAACGAGCGGCTGCGCTTAGACTTCGGCTTGCCGAGCTCGCGGCTTAAGTAGATCTTCCACTCGTCGCGGGTGCGCACGGGGAAGTAGACGGCGAGGCTGTCGGCGAGGCTGTCGACGGCGGCGTGATATTCGCGGATGAGGAACTTCTTGGTTCTGAAGTCGATGCGCAGGTTGAAGTAATTGAGGTTCGTGGCGAGGATGCTGCCATTGCTTGCGAGGATGTCGCCGCGCAGAGGCTTGATGAGGACGGTGTCGCCGAGGTGGCGCTCGCCCTTCTGATTCCATTTGGCGGCGTTGACGACGGTGGTGTCGACGGCCATGAACACAATGGCTCCGGCGAGGAGCAATATCATGAACGATATAAGGCCGAGGCGACCGAGGATGTGGTTGCGGCGGCTGATTACTTTCGGATTTTTGTTATTTTTTGTCGGCATGGTCTTCATAGCTTAGTTTAAAGGGAGGACGATCCTGTATGCCGAGGCCGAGACCGAGGGTGTCGACAAGCTGCTGCATCGCAGACTCGCGCGTCGACGACATGTAGTGCGAGCGCTGGTTCTGGAGCTCGGTCTTGCAGATTTCGAGCTCTGAGTTGAGCGAGGTGATGGTTTCCATAGCCGTGACGCTGTCGTAGCGGCACGAGATGTAGACGAGGATGACGGCGACGATGGCCGTCGTCTGCACGAAATAGCGCTTGAAGAAGCGGCTCGACAGCACGCGCCCGTGGGTGGTGACGTCGATGGCGTTCTTGAGCTGCTGTCCGGCCTTGGCCTGTTTGTATTTTTCAAAGATTCCCATTGCAGTGAGGTTTATGACTGTGTGTTCTCATCGGTTATTTTTTCGGCTACGCGGAGTTTGGCGCTGCGGCTGCGCGGATTGCGCTCGACCTCGGCTTCGTCGGGCACGATGGGCTTGCCGTTGACGAGGCGCCAGGGCGTCGCGACGCGGCCGAAGAAGTCTTTCTCGATGTCGCCCTCGAAGTTGCCGCTGCGCATGAAGTTCTTGACCAGACGGTCTTCGAGGCTGTGATAGGTTATCACGGCGAGACGGCCGCCGGGGCGGAGCACCGCGAGGGTGCTCGTCAGGAAGCGCCGCAGGGCGTCGAGCTCGCCGTTGACTTCGATGCGCAGGGCCTGAAAGAGGCGCGCGAGCTCGTTTTTCTCTTTCTTGGGGTTGACGAGCGGGCGGACGACCTCGAGCAGGCGCTCGATGGTGTCGACGGGCGCTTTGGCGCGGGCGGCGACAAGAGCTGCGGCGATGCGGCGCGACTGCTTGAGCTCGCCGTAAAGGTAGAAGATGTCGGCCAAACGCTTTTCGTCGTAGGTGTTGACGATTTCGGCTGCTGTCAGGCCGGCGCGGCGGTTCATGCGCATATCGAGCGGACCCTCGGAGCGGAACGAGAAGCCGCGGTCGCCGTCGTCGAAGTGATGGAACGACACGCCGAGGTCGGCGAGGATGCCGTCGACGCCATCGACGCCATAATAGCGCAGGAAGTTGGTGAGATACCTGAAGTTGCCGTAGACCATCGTGAATCGGCTGTCGCTGAAAGCGCGGCGCACGGCGTCCTCGTCCTGGTCGAAGGAATAGAGGTGGCCGTCGGCGCCGAGACGCTCGACAATGGCGCGTGAATGACCGCCGCCGCCGAAGGTGGCGTCGACATAAGTGCCGTCGGGCTTGATATCCAGCGCCTCAAGGCACTGCGGCAGCAAAGCCGGTATATGATAAACTTCCTGATCCATCGGTAATTACACTATACTCATTTTACAACGTAAAATTACTCATTTTTTGCATAAATTTACAACACCAAACAGTGTTTTTTATAGTGTTAAAACCAAAAAGTTATTAACATTGGTGGTTATTACTTATTATTAGGTGATTATACAAAGAAGCCGCCTGTTTACGTTTGTAAACAGGCGGCGGTAATTATTTCTTATCCACATATTTTCGGAGTCGGGGCGGCTCCGTTGTCATTAAAGTTTCTTTTTCCAGGCGCGACGACGACGGTGCTGACGGCGCTCGAAGTATTCCCACTGCTTCTGGACGTTCTCGTTGCCCTCGAGCTCAACGTTGCTCTCGGCATACTTGTATCCGTTGGCGATATAATTGGGAATCAGGTAGGTAAACATCAGCGCATTGACGCCTTTGCTCTGATATTCGGGCTTGACTGCGATGAGCAGCAGGTCAACGACGTCGGTCTTGCCGCGGATGGCCTTCCAGAGATGCCACCAACCCGTCGGGAAGAGTTTGCCGCCCGAAGCGCGCAGGGCCTTCGAGAGCGAGGGCATCGAGATGCCGACGGCGACAAGGTTGTCGTCGGAATCGACTACGACACAGACGTCTTCGAGACGGATGACGCCGAGGTAGGCGTCGATATAGTAATCGATTTGGCGGTCGGTCAGCTCGACGTAGCCATAGAGGTCTGAGTAGGCCTCGTTGATGAGCTTGAAGAGCGCGCGTCCGTAGCTGTCTTTGAGCTTCTTGCGTGAGGTGGCCGGCACGATACGCAGACCGAATTTCTTTTTGACAATCTCGCCGATGCGCTTATGTTTGTCGGGGATGCCGTCGGGAATCTTGATGCGGTATTCGATCCAGTCGGCGTCTTTCTCGAAACCCATGCGCTCCATGTGCTTCGGGTAATAGGGGTAGTTGTATATCGTCGCCATCGTGCCCATCTCGTCGAAGCCCTCGACGAGCATACCCTCGGGATCCATGTCGGTGAAACCCATAGGGCCGACGATTTCGGTCATTCCGCGCTTGCGGCCCCACTCTTCGGCGGCGGCGAAGAGGGCGTCGACGACCTCGGCGTCGTCGATGAAATCGACAAAGCCGAAGCGCAGCGTCTTCGTGCCTGTCTTCTTATTGTAAGCGTCGTTGATGATGGCGGTTATGCGGCCGACGGGGCGACCGTCGCGATAAGCCATGAACGAGCACGAGGTCGAGAAATCGAAAGCCGGATTCTTCGTCGGCGACAGCGTGGCTATCTCGTCGACAATCAGCGGCGGCACATAGCAGCCGTTGCCTTTATAATGGTCGATGCCGAACTCGACGTAGCGTCGGAGTTCGTCTTTGGTCGACTTGATGGGTTTTATTGTAACAGGCATTGTTTCTTAAGCTTAGTGAGTCGGAAAAGCCGGGCGGTATGGCGACGAGAGCCATGCGAGTATGGCAACCATGACAACCAGGAAAGCGATGATTATGATATAGAGGCGGTTGTTCTGATGGCCGTCGAGGGCGGCGCGCAGGGCGTGGGCGTCGCGGTAGCGCCGGCGCGGATTAGGGTCGATGCAGCGGTTGGCGACTGCCTCGAGATGCGGGTCGCGGTGGCCGGTCTTTTTCAGCACTTCGAGGATGATGCGGCCGTAGCTGACGATGTCGTCTCCGGCCTGCGAGGGCGTGAGTGCCGGGCGCTGCTCGAAGCCTACATCGATAAGCTTGAGGTTGCCGATGTTCTCGGTGAACATAATGCGCTCGGGGCGAATGGGATGGTGGGCGATATGATTCGACTGAATATACTCGAGCGCACTGACTAACTGGTTGCGCAGCTGCGAGATATGATGCTCGGTGACCTTTCCTTCGTCGAGGAGCGCGCGCAGCGAGTCGCCGTAGACGTCGTCGGTGATGATGCATCTGTCTCTTATACACATCTCCGAGCCCACGAGACGTAGAGGAATC
>CALZQD010000004.1 GCA_945828175.1 uncultured Bacteroidales bacterium
TTTCAAGCTGCCGATTCATCATTCTTAAAGCCTTTCTTATCCCGAACTCGCGTTTCTATTTAAAGCATTTTAGAGGTCAAATCATGCACAAAATAATAAATTGTGCAGTTCTTGTGTAAAATTTACTCAAATAATTTTATCATTCACAACAATATGTATATCTTTGCGGTGTAAAATTTACCAAAGAACAAAATGGAAGATAAAATGTATAGTTATAAATACCCTCATCCATCTGTCACAACAGACTGTGTGATATTTGGATTTGATGGTACAAAACTTCAGGTTCTGCTTGTAGAAAGAGGTATTGAACCTTACAAAGGACATTGGGCTTTCCCCGGAGGATTTATAAAGATGGATGAATCTTGTGAAGAAGGAGCACTCCGTGAACTCAAAGAGGAAACAGGGTTGACAGGTGCATACATTGAACAGTTCCATACTTTCAGCGACCCGAATAGGGATCCGCGAGAAAGAGTTATAACTGTTGCCTTTTATGCTCTTGTGAGAATACAGGACGTAAAAGGCGGTGATGACGCAGCAAGAGCCGCATGGTTTGCTCTTGATGCCGTTCCGCAACTTGCTTTTGACCATGACAGAATTTTAAGAGAAGCCTTGAAACGACTGAGAGAGCGCATCCATTTTGAGCCTATAGGGTTTGAGCTGTTGCCAGAGAAGTTTACGTTGAAGCAACTGCAGAACCTGTATGAAGCCATATTGGATGTGCGGTTTGACAGGAGTAACTTTGCTAAGAAGATGCTTCATTTCAACATTCTCAAACAATTGGATGAAACAGTATGGCCTACACCAAAGCGTGAGGCTTATCTATATAGTTTCAATGAAGAAAGTTATAACGAATTAAAACAAAAAGGATTCCGGCTGGAATTTTAGAAAGGAGACCCTATTATGAAGAATCTATTGCTGAGTGCTGCTATCGGCGATATAGCCGGTATGCCTTACGAGTTCAAAGGAAGAACAAAAGACTACAATGCAGTCGATTTGTTGCTCCCGACAAATACATATACCGATGACACGGTATGTACTTTTGCCTGTGCAGAAGCATTATTAAGAGATTTGAACATGGCAGAGAATCTTTGGAATCGATGCCGAGCCGACTTCTATCGTGGATTTGGCGGACGTTTTGCAAGATGGCTTATTGCAGAAGACATACAACCGTCCTACCATTCTTACGGTAATGGCAGTGGAATGAGAGTTTCTGCTGCTGGTTTTATGGCAAAAAGTGTTGATGAGTGTATTGACTTGGCAACAATGACCGCACTTCCTACGCATGACCATCCAGAAGGTATCAAAGGTGCTGTAGCAACTGCACTTGCTATCTTTTACGGAATGCAAGGCAAGGATAAAGACTTCATCCGAAAGCAAGTGTTGGATGTGTATTATCCGAATTGGTCTGGATTGACGTATGAAGGCATTAAACCAGAATATGGCTTTGACGAAACATGCCAACAGACTATTCCTGCGGCACTTATCTGTTTCTTAGAGAGCAAGGACTATGAAGACTGTCTGAAACTGGCTATTGCTTTAGGTGGAGATGCCGATACGCTTGCCGCTATTTCTGGCCCTATGGCATACGCTTTCTACAAGACCATGTCAGAAGAACTAATTGCCAATGCAAAGGCAAAGCTTCCGGAATGGATGCTTGAAGTGAATGAAGAATTAGACCATTATGTTAACCAATAAAATAAGGAGAGCATAATATGTACAATAACGTTGATCTGTTCGATTTAGAGAGATTCGTAAAAGCACAAGATACTTACGATTCGTACAATATTGCCTTGAAAGAAATAAAGGACGGTTGGAAACAGTCTCATTGGATGTGGTATGTATTCCCACAAATCCACGGATTGGGACATAGCAGCACGTCTCAGAAGTATAGCATCAAGTCCTTGCTTGAAGCCTTGGCGTATCTTAGACATGATACGTTAGGAGAACGCCTATATGAGGTCATGAACGCTCTTCCCGTCCATGGTGATGCTGAAGAGATATTCGGAAAGTTGGATGCCATGAAGCTACGTTCATGCCTAACCTTATTTGACCTTGTCTCTCCAAATGAAATCTTCGCAGAGTTTCTGGAGAACTATTTCAACAAGGAGCGTTGTCAGAAGACCCTACAGATTGTGTCATCAGAGTTATCCTATTATAAGGGAGACGACGCATTCAGAAGAAACGGAATCCGTGCTGAAGTGCCAAGAGCCTTCCTTGAAGGTATTGATGGGTCGGAAAAACTGACGTACGATAATTGTATTGGTACGCTGTTGGATTTATTGGGTAGAGGTGAAAACATGCGAATGCTTGTTTCTCGTCACTTATGGAACAAAGAAGATTTTTCATTCTACAGGGTATCAAATGTTAAGTCCAGAATTCTGAGCTATATGACAACCTTCTTCCAAAAGGTTGCCAATAGTGCAAACGATGAAGCCTTATTCAATGAAATGAAAGACATATACGGTCGCTATGAATTTGCGAAAGACGATCAGCTATTACAAATAGCAGATGCCTTTGATGAGTTCTTGAATAAATATAAAGAGGACGTGCGCGTAAAACCAGTAATAGCCTCTTACGTCAAAGATTCTTTATGTAAGCCTGTAGAACAAACACCTGGTAGAATTTACAATGGCATTATACGCCCAGAATATACTCCAGATGCCATTGGTACCTTGAAGTCGGATGAGGTGTTTGTTTTTGGAAGCAACCTTCATGGACATCATGGAGGTGGAGCTGCCAGGGCAGCCATCAAAAAGTTTGGAGCTATTTGGGGACAAGGCGTGGGACTTCAAGGACAAAGCTACGCAATACCCACCATGCAGGGTGGTGTGGAAACTATTAAGCCATATGTTGACCAGTTTGTTGGTTTCGCTAAGGAACATACCGAGTTGTTCTTTTATGTCACACGTATAGGATGCGGCATTGCGGGCTTCAAGGATAGCGACATAGCACCTTTGTTCAAAGATGCTATGGATGTTTGCAATATTTGTTTGCCGGAATCATTCGTCAAAGAAAACAAAAGCACTATCAGTCCAACAGTCCCACAGGAACTATTAACCATGATGTATGGCCAAGTAAGGACGTTAGTAGACCTTTTGAAAGAGCTTAATAAGCAGGAGCCTATCAAAGATAGAGATGATGCCAGAAAGCGCCTGATTGAGATTACAGAACGCAATGTCCGTTATGGCGATGAATTCGCATTCATGGCTATGAGAACCATTTGGTGTATCATGAGCCGATATGAACATGAAGGCTCGAAAGTAGATATTGAACAGATGGAAAAAGACATGTTATCATTCCACGATGGTAATGAATATCTCAAAGCGAATGGAATAGAACAGATATTTTACAATTACTCTGTCCGAAAGATGATCAAGTACATCCAGTTCCTCAATGAATTCAGAAGATATAGTAACTATGAGGCAATTCGCGATGACTTACAATCTATTCCTGTCAGCCATTGTAGCAGTAATGATCCTCAATATTACTATAGTTTCTACAAAGGCACCATATGGAGAGTACGTGATATTCTTTTCGAAGAGTGGGAAAATGTCATCAAGAATGGCAAATTAGACAATGAGTTGTTGGAACAAATAGCCTTTGGCCGATTCGACAACATGGTCAAAGAGCATGGACTAAAAGAAACCATTCGCCTTGCATATGGTGATGTTGGTTGTCATCCAAACATTCAAGCACCAATGAGCCGTAGAGAAGGGACTGTTTGGGGACCGATTTATCGAATCGACGGCAACCATATAGAGAAGGGCTGCTCAGATTTTAGACGCTGGCCATGGACAAATACCAGCTTTGAGATGAAATTTGCACATGAAATCCTTGAAAAAGATCGGAATTACATGTTTGCAGATTCTGATTGGCTAGGAGGATTGTATCTCCCAGTATCTGATTATACGCTGCCCGTATATTCTCGATATGGAGGAAGAATGGATTTTGAGAGCCAAGAAGAGAAAATAAAATTTATCGAAGAACATAAATCAGGAAGAAATGCTGATTAACTTTAAGGGAAAATCCATTTCCGTTAAAGAGTTTGACTGTAAGCTTGGAAAGCTGCAAGAAGAACCCATTGCTCCCTTTGTGAACCTTTTTGTTAAGGTTACAAAGGGTTGCAATGCAAAGTGTTTGTTTTGCAGCAATGCCGGAACATCGATTCCTCAGACTCCTTTCAGTGTGTCCAAATTGATAGATATAATCAAGAGCTTGAAGGAATCTGGTATTAAGGTGAACAGAGTAAATATTACAGGTGGTGAGCCATCTGTTGTTTCTCCGTTGGTAGAAGACATTCTGTCAAAAATGGACGAGCCAGAAACATCTGGTATTCACATGCACCTTAACACCAACGGACTGCTCCTTCAGTCACAGGAGTTGATGCGGCATCCTCGATGGGATAGCATATCCATGTCTCTTCATCATTATGATATAGCAAGATTGTCTGAATTATATGGATGTCGCATTCCTGATGGAGCTTTCTACTTTGACGGTATAAACCTACAAAAGGTAAACTCCAGTTGTAATCTGGTTAAAGGGTACATTGATAATGCAGAGGAAGCGCACAAGATGCTGGATTTCAATATCGACCGTGGTATTCCTCGTATTGGTTTCGTCGCCTTGATGAAGGTGAATGACTATTGCCGGGAACATTTCGTGGATTTGGAAGATATTCATCTGGATAGTATTCCACATGTGTATTTTACGAAATCCATGAATAGAGGGAGCGATTGCAAATGCAGCAACTATCTGTACAATCGTGACTTGAAGATTCTGGAGATATACATGCGCAACTATGCCAACCCGAACTATTACGAATCATCCCTTGTCTATGATGGCGAGTATCTACGACAGGGATTTCATCAAGACAACATCATATATTAAGCAGAATGACAATAGCAGAATTATATCAGTCTAGAAAGAATGACCCTCGTTGGAACACTTCTTACCCAATCAGTCCATCTGATTGGGCGGATTATCGTGTACCAGGGCCTCTTTCTTTTAAGAATGACCATCGTTTGTCATTCTACATTCATATTCCTTTCTGCAAGCAACTGTGTTCATTCTGTGAATACACCAGGATGCTCTGTCCGGATGAAAACGTACAAAGGGACTATCTGCTTGCAATAGCCAATGATATTGAGCAATTCAAGCAGCAATACAAAGATGTCACATTGCTTGGCTTTGACATTGGAGGAGGAACGCCAACATCATTATCAGAGAAGAATTTCTCATTGCTGATGCAAATCTATCAGACTTCAATTTCAGGATTAGTACTTGATGACAAATATGAACCAAGCATAGAAGGAACTTTCAACACACTGGAAGAACAGAAGTTGGAGGCAATGTCTAAAAACGGCTTTCACAGGTTGTCTTTGGGAGTACAGTCTTCGTGCAATTCGGTTTTGCACCAGCATCAAAGGGGAAGTACCAACGAAGCGAGCATGTCATCATGGTTAGAGAAGGCTTGGGAAAAAGGAATCAAGAAAGTAAACCTGGACTTCATGTATGGTCTTAACGGACAGAATGAATTAACCATTCATCAAGACCTTGAATTGATTAGCCGTTTAAGACCACAGCAGGTTACTCTATACGAGTTGAGAACCAATATGATTTCAGCAAAGGAGTCATTCTCCAAAGAAGAGTTGTTTGACCAATATGTTCAGTATTATGACGGACTCATATCCTTGGGGTATTATGCTCGGTTTGGACAAAATACATTCTCTGTTGATGTGACTGACGAAGGAGTATCATCGTATCTCAGAGAAAGGATGCTCAACGGAGCTGCATACAAAGGTTTTGGCATGTCTGCCCAAAGCATGAGTTCTGAAGGCATTGCGTATAATGTGGGTAAACTTGCGGTAACACCGCAAAATGCACTCAACAAAGAAGGCTACCTTGAACAATTTACTTATCTTCTGCCTCCAGACGAACTTGCTTCAAAATATATGGCAATATCTGCATATAATGGTTCATTCTCTATTGCCAGATTAAGAGACTATGGCATAAGCGAAAGAAGTCTGAACGAGACGCTTGATTTCTGTGTTGAAGAAGGACTCCTGTATAAGGAGGAAAGAAACAGGATGTTCATTACTAAAAAGGGCTTCAAACATTATGGAGCACTATTCTCGCTATTTTACTCCAAGAACAGATACAATCAAGAGGAAATAATGTCTTGCCCGCCAAAAGAAAAAGAGCCCATCCATTAGGACTGGCTGCTCCTGCATAAACTCAAATCATTCAAATGAGAATTGACGGATGTAGAAGTAGGTGTCATCATCGTCATACTCATTGATGAAGTTAATCATTTCCTCATCAGTTCGCTTACCTTGCTCGATGTTCATCTTCTCACACCATTCATTGATAGCGTCTTTGAGGGTAGTGTAGATGTCATCACAAGCATCCTCAAATGGTTCTCCGCTGGAACTGACTGCTACCTCTTCAGGAAAAAACTCACCTTCATCATGTACATAATAAACCTCACATCCACATTCACAGACTCTATATGAGATAGAGAGTTCATCCCAAAGTAGATGGTTAATCTCCTCAAATAACTCGTTGCAAGCATCCCATGCTGTTTCTGTTCAAAGGATAATAGATAGTAATCATTGGTTGGGTCTTCCTCATACTCTGCCCAATAGATGTGACCACGAACACAGATTTGTTTTGTTTCGTGGTCGATGCCATAATGTTCTGCCAACTGGTAAAGCCAGATGTTCTTACTGTTCACCTCCATTTTTTGGAGTGTGCTCCCCAGGTCGTTCACAGCCTTGCGTGTTCCTGTCACCTTGTAGGTGGTTGTTGCTTGATTTGCCATAATGGACAAAAGAAAAGGTCGCCATACACGAAAAACTAATGATGCCCTATCTCAACAACATCCGCCCGTCCCACGATGAGTAAATGGTTTCAACACACCCGGCAATGACACATCACATCGAAAGCAGTATCCTCCCGCCTGCTTTGACAAAGGTGCATTTCATCGCTTAATCTGACGGCCGGCAGTGGCTATTTCGCCATTTTTCGCTAATTTTGTAGCACAAAAAACTTTTATGAAATGGCTAAGAAGAAACAGAATTCGACATATCAGCGGCGGCGCGCTCGGCGCAAGCCCTCGCGCCGCTTGCCCGACATCAAGACTTTTTTCGCCGCTGTCGTGGCTGCCGTGCTGATTTTCACGGCATGGAAGCTCATGGCGGCCGACGAAGGCCGGCCTCTCGACGGCAACGCCGACTTGACTGTCGTGGCATTCGATGACAGCGACATCGACTCTGATATCTACCGCTACGAGGGCTTCACAGTCTCATACAACCGCAACCTCCACGTTCCCAATTATGTAGTATGGGAACTCACGTCCGACGAGACCTACGGCGACGTAAAGCGTCCGTCGAAATTCACCGTCGACCCGGCCGTCGACGGCAGCGCCACGCCCGACGACTACCGCAACAGCGGCTTCGACCGCGGCCACATGGCCCCCGCCGCCGACATGAAATGGAGCGAAGCCGCGATGACCGCCTCGCATTATATGACCAACATCGCCCCGCAGCGCCACACGCTCAACGGCGGCCCGTGGTCGACCCTCGAGAACAACTGCCGCGCATGGGCGCGTCGCGACAGCGTCATCGTAATCGTCTGCGGCCCGGTGCTCACCGACCGCCTCACCGAGACCATCGGCGACAGCCATGTCATCGTGCCCGAGCGCTATTTCAAGGTCGTCCTCGCCCCCTACTCTAAGCCTCCGCGCGGCATCGGCTTCGTGATGCCCAACGGCGACGTCCCCGGCGGCGTGCAGACGACAGCCATGAGCATCGACGACGTCGAGGCAATCACGGGTCTCGATTTCTTCACCAACCTCCCCGACAGCATCGAGGCCGAAGTCGAATCACAGAACCGCTACCAGACCTGGCAGCGCAAAAAACGTTGACCGTCATGCAGCAGCACATCGATAACGACACCATCTGCGCCATCTCGACTCCGCCGGGCGTCGGCGGCATAGCCGTCATACGCCTCAGCGGTCCGCGAGCAATCGCCATAGCCGACAGCATCTGGCGCGGCAAAGCCCTCGCCGACACCCCGGGCTACCGATGCCGCCTCGGCGACATCACCGACGCCGACGGCAACATCCTCGACAACTGTGTCGCCACAGTCTTCCGCGGGCCGCACTCGTTCACGGGCGAAGACACCGTCGAATTCGCCGTCCACGGCTCGCGCTATATCCAGCGCGCCCTGCTCGACACTCTCATCAGCCGCAGCGCACGCCTCGCCGAAGCCGGCGAATACACCCGCCGCGCCTTTGCCGCCGGACACCTCGACCTCGCCCAAGCCGAAGCCGTCGCCGACGTCATTGCGTCAAACTCGCGAGCAGCCCACCGTCTGGCAATCAAACAGATGCGCGGCAGCTTCTCGCAACGCCTCGACAGCCTACGCGGCCGCCTCATCGAACTCGCTTCGCTGCTCGAACTCGAGCTCGATTTTTCAGAAGAAGAAGTCGAATTCGCCTCACGCAACAGCCTACGACAGCTCGCCGTCGAGATTCACAGCGAAGTCAGCCGGCTCGCCGACTCATTCGCCTCAGGCCTAGCCATCAAAGACGGCATACCCGTAGCCATCGTCGGCGCCACCAACGCCGGCAAATCGTCGCTGCTCAATGCTCTCGTCGGCGATAACCGCGCCATAGTCAGCGATATACATGGCACAACCCGCGACACCATCGAAGAGACAATCGAGCTCGGCGACTATCACTTCCGCTTCATCGACACCGCCGGCCTGCGCCACACCGACGACGCCATCGAGCAGATTGGCATCGAGCGCTCGCGTCAGGCCATCGACCGCGCCGTCATCGTCATCCTCGTCATCGACCCCGCTGCGCCCGTCGACCCCGACATCCTCACCGCCGCCTCGGCGCCGCTCAGCGCCCTGCCCCGCCCCGGCTACCTCATCGCCATGATAAACAAAAGCGACAGCGCCACACGCGGCCAACTCGCCGCCGCAGCCGCCGCGTTCGACAAATACGGCGATTCGCCCAACTTCCACACACTCAACGCCTCAGCCCTCACCGGCCAAGGCATCGACAGGCTGCGGCAGCTCCTCGTCGACATAGCCCGACGCGAAGAAGGCAGCGCCGACGAAGGCCTCCTCGTCACCAACCTACGCCATGCACAGTCACTGCGCGCCGCCGCCGACTCCACCGCCCGCGTCATCACCGGCCTCGACGCCAACCTCTCCGGCGACCTCATCGCCCAAGACCTCCGCCAGACCATCCACCACCTCTCCGCCATCACCGGCGCCATCACCACCACCGACATCCTCTCCACTATTTTTTCGAGGTTTTGCATCGGCAAGTAATTGGCAGTTATGCACAAGCCCCTAATGTCTTTTTGCGCTTGTACGATTACTTTTCATGTTTATTCGTTATTTTTGCAAATAACTTTCCCCAATAGCTAATAAATAGCGGTATTGATAATTATGGTTAAATTATCTTCAGAAGAATACAATATCGCAGCAGATCCGAAGTAAGACATGGCTATAAAAAGATCTAATAGATGTTTATTTCACTCCGGTTTCAAAGAATTCATTGAAGCTGATCAATTTTCTATTTTAGGACGGATCCACGATGCGTTTCACGGACAGGCATTGACAAGCACCGACGAAGCCTGGTTGGGCGAGATACAGCTTTTACAGCAAGCTCTAAGTCCATGGAAAAATGAGGAAGCCGAGATTATATTTGAATACGATATACCTCGTCTGGGAAAACGAATCGATGTCGTTTTACTTTTGAGAGGGCTTATTTTCTGCCTCGAATTCAAGGTCGGTCAGAAAGATGCATTGCAGTCTGACGTCGAGCAAGTGATGGATTATGCTCTTGACCTAAAGAACTTTCATCGTTATAGCCACGATCATATTATTGTGCCAATTTTGATTCCAACCAATCACAAATCTACATCAAGCACTTTCACCCCTTCTATTTATAATGATTTTATTTTCAATCCTCTTATTACCGGCGCAACAGGATTGCAGGATCTAATCCAAAAAGTTTTGTTGCATGCCAATGCTAACACTGCAGGGACAATAAAAGATTGGATTATCAGCCCATACACCCCTACCCCAACAATTATTGAGGCGGCCCGTTCTCTATATGAAAACCATTCGGTAGAAAATATAATTCGACATGAGGCAGATAATGTAACTACCGACGCCACTATCGCAAATGTCCTTGAAGTAATTAATCGTTCCAAGAGAAATAGAGAAAAAAGCATCTGTTTCGTTACCGGTGTCCCCGGTGCAGGAAAAACATTAGTCGGGCTTGATGTCGCAGTCAAACAATCTTACCAAGCTGATGGAACTTTCAATGTGGATGATGGAGCTGTATATCTTTCTGGAAACGGGCCCCTTGTGGCAGTTTTAACAGAAGCTCTTGCGCGCGATAACTATGCAAAATCAAAAGAGAAAGGAGAGGACAAAAAACTTTCAGATTCACGTCGCGAAGTAAGCAAATTCATACAAATAATCCATCGCTATAGAGATAATATGCTTGCTAAAATCAAGGATCCGATCATAAACGGCAACCTTGAAATAGATCCTGACAAAGCTGTAAAATTGCACCAAAGCGGCTATGGAGAGGTTGAACACGTCGCTATATTTGACGAAGCGCAACGAGCATGGACCCACGAACGTATTGCCAATTACCTAAAACGAGGCGGCACATATGGTAACAAGCTCAAGGTGGATAATTTCCCCATGTCTGAGGCTGCATTTTTAATTTGGTCTCTTGACCGGCGAGAAGATTGGGCAACAATCGTCTGCCTTATCGGAGGCGGACAAGAAATAAACACAGGCGAAGCCGGTATATCAGAATGGATTGCGGCCCTCAATGATCGATTCCCGCATTGGAAGGTCTACATCTCAAACAAACTGACTGAACCAGAATATGCCGAAGGCAAGGTTAACGAACTCCTTGACCACAATCATAATGTGATATTTTCAGATAAGCTACATCTCGGTGTTAGTCTACGATCATTTAGAGCTGAAAGACTCTCGGCGTTCGTTCATGCCATGTTGTCTTTTAATCCGGATGCAAAAGCGCTATATACAAACGTCGTAAGTCACGGTTACCCGATAGTGCTGACAAGAAGTATGGATAAAGCACGCGATTGGCTCAGAAAACAAGCGAGAGGCACACAGCAAACCGGCATTCTTATTTCAAAAGTTTCTGCCCGTTTTAAACCTTTGGCAGTTCATGTCCTACCTCAAAGCGAGGATAATGCCGTACACTGGTTCCTCGAAGATAAAACCGATGTTCGTTCATCTAACTATCTCGAAGAAGCAGCTACAGAAATACAAGTTCAGGGGCTTGAGGTTGACTTCGCCTGCGTGTTATGGGATGCAGACATGCGCTGCGACAATGGTAAATGGACCTTTTGGAAATTCAACGGCAAGACCCAGTGGATTCCTGAAAAGAATAACGAGACACAGAAATACATGCTCAATGCCTACCGCGTGTTGCTGACGAGGGCACGGCAAGGCATAATAATCTGCGTACCTGAGGGAAACGATAAGACAACTCCCGAAGGGTTCCCAGAAGATCACACCCGCCTCCCCTCATATTACAACTCCACCTACAACTATTTCAAAAAAATAGGGATAACCGAAATTTAAATTTTTACCATTTCAATCAGGTCAAATAGAGAGGCTGTTGCGTCGCCCCATCCCGTGCGCCGCGACCATACTTAATTCGGCCTTATTTCGGTGAAGCGGGGGAAGGTTTGGCCGTTGCGGGTGATGCGTTCGAAGAACATACGCTCGGGTCGGACCCAGATGCCGCGATTGCCGTAAAGTGCCTGGTAGACAGTCATCCGTTCGAGTGTTTCGGAGTCTTTGGCTGAGGCAATGAGGCGGTATTCATTGCCTTTGAAGTGCCTGAAACAGCGGTCGGTCAGCGGCTTGACGCGTGTTAGCATATCGGCGGCAAATGGCGCGAGAGTCGCGGCGACATTGTCGGCTGTCATTGTGTGAGGTCCGTCATAATCGACGGCTGTCGAGTAATATTTGCTGAAAACATCGCGGAAATGCGCCAATGTGTCGAGGCTGCCGAAGAAGCCGACGACACGGTCGCGGTCAAAATCGCTGTAACAGTCAAACTGATGCTGCTCGACTTCGGTGTATTCGGCCACAAGCTCGGGCGTCACCTCGAACTCTTTCGCACCGTCGCGCCGCGGCGACTTATATAAATGTTTGCCGATGCGCGGGCCGAGGAATTCGCTCATCTTGAAAAACGGGCTGACGAGTATGGCCGGAATGCCCGTCGGCCTGACCATCTGCTGACCAAAGAAAGCGCCGCAACTCGAGCCGATGATAAGGTCGGGCTTGTCAGAATCGCAGATATCGCGCACAAGCGTCAGTGCCTCAGCAGGATGCAGCGGCAGGTCGGGAGTGATGATTTCGGCCGTACCGTCGAGGCAGTCGCGCAGAGTCAGCGCAATCTCGCAGCTGCCGCTCGAGGTAAAACCGTGTAAAAACAATATCTTTTTCATAGGCTGCGTTGAAAAGCTATTCGTGGAGTGCCGTCCTGGCAGTAGATGATGCCACAGCGCTTGAATCCCAAGCGCTCGACTGCATTGAGCATTGTCGCGTTGTCGGCGTGGGTGTCGAGCCGCAGATTTGAGATGCGTTGTGAGCAGAAATCGACGCACCGGGCCAGCATACCGCTGCGTTTGCCCGTTGAGCCCAGGCGGTGGATAGTGCCGTAAGGCTCGTCGTTGAGCCATCGACCGCCTTCAATCACCCCATACGTCGGGTCATCGCCGATGATAAAGGCGAAAGCCATCACAACCTCGCCATCGGCGTCGATGCCGATGAAGCAGGCGCCCCGCTCGATGTCTGCCAATACATGATCGCGCGAGGGGTAACCGTTGACCCACTGCGTCATATTCCCCTGCGAGCGCATAAAGCTCCGCGCCGCCTCATAAATGCCGAGAATCGCCTCGACATCTTCCACTCCTGCCTCGCGGATAGTAATTTCTGCAGTATTTCTACTTCCAGTCATAATCAAACGATGTATCATTCACTTACAAAGATACGACAAATCTTCACCACGTCCAATTATGAATAAAGCATAGGCCGGTAGGAAATACCTCGAAGAACCACTTTTATGCTTTGTTATAGGCGGAAATGACAAAGGCGACCGGGAGGGTCGCCTTTGTCGGTTATTGTGGGGAGTGCAAGGGTTGAAACCCTTGCTCCATTGGTTTTTACTTTACGAGCACTTTGGTGGCTTTGGTGCCCTGGCGGCGGATGTAGAGGCCGTTAGCGGGGTTCTCTACGCGGACGCCCTGGAGGTTGTAGTATTCGACGGGTTCGTTGGCATCGATTTCGATGTCGCTGACGCCGCTAGCTTTGTCGATGCCGACGGTGAGCGAGAAGATGTCGACGCGATCGGTGGTTGTCTCGAAAGTTGCCGATGTGGCGTCGGCAGCAGCGAGCCAAAGGGCGTTCTCAGCTTCGTCGAGGGCTACGCCGTTTTCAGTGAGGGTGTTGAGTTTGACACCTACGAACGAGACGTATTTGAGGATATAGCCTTCGGCAGCTTTGATTATGATTGAGCCGCCGTTCTTGTAGAGACGGAGCTGATTGCCTTTGTTGTAGTCTTTGTAGAGACGTGTTGTTGACGAGCCGTCGGTGAACGAGATGGCTGCGTTGCCTGCTGTGAAGGTGAGGTCAGAGACTACGATAGCGCCTTCCTGACCGTCGCCGGGGTTCTGCTGGGCGGGGTTGAGGGTTGTCGGGTTGACGAAGTCAAACTTGTCGGTCTCGGCGACAGCGGGGACGACTTTGACGGTGTAAGTGGCTGTCACGACGGCGCTGTTGACCATTTCTTCTTTAACGGCGAAAGCCTTGACGGTTGTTGTCTCGTTGATTGTGATGGGGCCGTTGTAGAGGGTCGACTGGATTGTGGGCTCTGTGCCGTCGAGGGTGTAGAAGATTGCTGCGCCTTCGGTGGCTGATGTGATCTCGACTTTAGTGCCGGCGGGAACGGTGCCTGCAGCTACCGAGAAGACGGGAGCTGCGACTACTTCCTGACCACCGGCGCCGGTGATCTCGACGGGATAGAGCTGGACGTTACCGTTGTAGACGGCTACGATGGCTTTGAGGGTGAGATTTTCGCCGGGTGTGACGGTGACGACGTCGTAGTAGCGTTCGTCGTTGAACTGGTTGTAGAGAACGGTGCTGCCGGTTTTGTCGGTAACGGTGAAGTTGCGGGCGTTATCGGTGGCTGTGATGGTTACGCCGGGGATGACGACGTAGTTGTTGACCATGTCGGCCGAAAGTTCTTCGAGAGCGATTTCGTCAGGCTCGATGGCTGCGCCGGCTGTGCCTGCCTTGAATGTCTCGGCGACGAGGTTTTTCATCTGGAACTGGCCGTTGGTGCGGTTTTCGTAGAGACCTGTGATGCCGCCGGGGATTGTCATGCCGTTGGTGTATTTCTCGGTGAGGTCACCGAAGACGAGGAGCACGCCGCTGTTGTCTTTGATGTAGAGGTAACGGCCGTTCTGATAAACTGCACTGACGCTGCCGCTGATGGTTGTGTTGGCCTCGGTATAGGCTGCGTCGAGGAAGCCTTTGATGTCGGCTACAGTCTTGTCTTCGGGTTTGGGCTCAGTGCTTTGGCCTACCTTGACATTGTCGACACACCATGTGGCGTAGTTGGCGTCTTCGGTTGCATAGAAGCGGAAGCCGATGTAGATTGTGCCTTCGTTGAGGTAGGGGGTGAGGTCGATTTCACCTGAGTTGACCCATTCAGAATAGCCTTTGTCGGGAGCTACGGCGATTGTGGGGTTGAGCTTATAGTTGCGGGCGAGCTCGAGGGTGTTCGATGTCATGACGTAGGCCTCGAAGACTGTGGTTGTCGAGCCGTAGCCGTTGACCTGGGTGTCGAAGGTGAGTTTTTTGTCTGTCACCTTGGTGAGGTCGATGGCGGGCGAGATCAGCCATGCGTCGAAGGGAGGCTGGGTGCCTTTGTAGCCGGTCATGGCTGCGTAGCCGTTGTTGTTGTATGATGTCTGATACCACTGTTTGTCACCTGACATCTTGACATTTGTCCAGTTGGCGGGAATACCCGATGTGAATGTCTCGTCAAGGAATGTGACAGGACCTTCGGGGGTGGGAGGAGTGGGAGGTGTCACTTCACCACCGCCTGTGCCGCCGTAGGTGATGGTCATCTTTTCTACACGGGCATGACCGCTGCCAGAGCCGTTGGTGATTGTGAATGTTTTTGCATCACCGGTCCATGTTGCCGTAGCGACATCCAGAGCGCCGGATGTGGCGGTTGCTTCGGCGTTGAACGGATTGTTCGAACCCATTGTGAAGACAACTTTTGTGATGTTGCCGTTGGTCGAGGTGAGTTCGAAGGTGTTGCCTGAATAGAGGCGTAAGGCTGTACCGCTGTTGTAATACTTGGGTGTGTTGGTGTTTGAGCCTTTTGTCAGTGTGGCGGAAATCTCGTCGTTGACCTTGATCGAGAGAACTTCCTGCGCGTTGGCATAAGCCTGGGCTGAGAAGTCAAAGGTAACTTCGGCTGCAGAAGCGCTCCATGCCATAGCTGATACACAGGCTAATGAAAGTAAAAAATTTTTCATAAGGAGTTATTTTGGTTAATATGAATTGAAATTAATCTCGTTTACAGCCGCAAAGATAGCGAATATATTTGTATCTCTTTATATAAGATAACTAAAAATTAACATGTTAAATCAAAAACGACAATGGCGTCCGCTTTATCTCGGACGCCATTGTCATGAGGTTGCCGTGAGACAGCCGTTTATTTTTTTGCCGGACGGTTGACGTAGCGAATGAGAAAGACTTCGGTGGGGAAGTGGTCGGAGTAGCCGTTGAGGTAGCTGCCTGAGGCGAATGTGCGCTTGGGATAGCCCTGACGGTTGCCCTCGGTGTCTTTGAGGAAGTCTTTGTTGAGGACGTCGGCGCGGTAGAAGTGCCAGCGGTCTTCGGGTGTGTCGACGAGGTTGCCCGAAAGGATTATCTGGTCGAAGAGGTTCCACTGACTCTTGTAGGCGAGTGTGCCGATGCCTTCGTCGAGTTTTTTCCACCAGGGGTTGAAGAATTCGTGTTTGCCTACGCCCTTCATATCGCGCTTGGCGCCGAGGACTTTGGCGCACGATTTATCCATCGGGTCGTCGTTGAGGTCGCCCATAATCATTACGCCGATTTCGGGGTCGACGCGCCAGAGCGAGTCGGCGATTTCCTTACAGAGAGCAGCGGCAGCCTCGCGGTTGGGCGACGATTTCTCCTGACCGCCGAGGCGCGAGGGCCAGTGGTTGACGATGACGGCAATGCGCTGGCCCAGGAGCGAGCCGACGACACACATCTGGTCGCGGGTGCGGAAGGGGATGGCTGTCAGGCGGTGGTTGGTGACGTTCTCGACGCGGAAGTAGCGGGGGTTGTAGAGCATGCCGACGTCGACGCCGCGGGCGTCGGGCGAGTCGTGGTGGACGATCTGAAGGTTCCAGGGGCGCAGGGCTGGACGTGCGACGAGGTCTTCGAGCACCGTGCGGTTCTCGATCTCGCTGACGCCGATGATGGCGGGGCCGTAGGGCGTCGTGGGCGATGTGAACTGCGAGATGGCGTATGAGAGGTTGTCGAGCTTGTCGTTATACTTGCGCGAGTCCCATTTCTTGGGGCCGCCGGGGGTATATTCGACGTCGCGTCCCTCGGGGTTGTTGGGGATGGTGTCGAAGAGGTTCTCGAGGTTATAGAAGGCGATGCCGGCCATCTGCATGCTGCGGCCGCCTTTGGGATTCTGTGACCAGGCCGCGGGCAAGGCGAGCAAAGCGGCGACCACGAGGGGAAGTAAGCGTCTCATTGATATTTCGGAGTATAAGGATTTTTTGAAATTTTTGCAAATCTACTCATTTATAAAATGCAAAACAAACAAAACCTGCAAAAGTGCACGTCTATAAAACGCAAAATGTGCGATTCTGAGAAAAATGTCGGTCTATATATGCAAATTAACAAAAGCGCCGAGTCTCCTGACGCATCTGCGCGCACAGTGTGGCGCAGACCTCACCCTCGCTAATCTGAATGATGCCTTTACATAACCTTTACAAGATGTTTGGCCGAGGCGGGCAGGTCGGTTGCGAGAGTGACGAAAATGCTGCTTTGAGTGGGGTGATAGAGCTGTTTTCACCAATACTCATCTATCCATGGGTTTTCGTAATAGATAGAATCACCTGTCGGCCAATACTTATAAGTGTAATATAGTAGCCAGCATGATTCATTTTGTCCAAAACAAAAGTTAAAAAATATGGTGTCGCTTTTTATGCTGTCAAGTTTGATGTTACGAAAGTCGAAATTTAATATATTGTTTCGCAAATCTTCTTTAGCGTCATAATTATTAAGCGTATCAGAAAACATGTCCTTATATAAACGAATTGTGTCGTTTAATTTGCAGCCTTTCGACGCCTTGTCTCTTATGACTATGCCTAAGGCCGTAGACTTGCAATATGTATTATTCATCAACGCATATGCTTTATCGTTGAAATATACAATTGAATCGTACGGAAGTTTAAAAGAGTCGTAATATTCACACACTTCATAAGATTCGGTAAATGGGTCCTCGATATAGCCATATTCAATAATATATTGACCCGTATCATTCTCGTTCTTACCACGAGGAAAGCTATATTCATTTGAATAATAGTCCCATTCAAATGCCAATCCCGATCGGTCTATTTTACCGCTACTGAAGGAGTGAGATCCGATTGAGCCAATTATATTATCCGTGTCGTCGGGCATTACAGTCGAATCGGCGGTATTGTTCGCCGTGACACCGTTTGAAGACGGATGTTTGCAGCTTGTCGAAGCATAACATCCGGTCAAACAAAATATTATAAATACCAATATTTGTTTCATATATACAGAGCGGTTGACAGGCGGTTCATGGTTGGTGATTGAGTTTTAAGGTCCTGTTGGCAAAAATACATCAAAAACGAGCGGATTGCAAGGGTTTAGCGCGAAATATTTTGCGCGATGCGGCTTTTTCGCTTATCAACATTAGTCTAATTGGACTAAGTGGTTTTTTTTAGTATACCTGTTCGTTAGCTGCGAGGGCTGAAGCCCGCGCTCCATATCGCAAAAAAACGACCCTGCGGGCCGATGGGGCGGGCAGGGTCGTCAGGAATTTCTTATGCTTAGGTGCGGGCGGTTATTCGACGCCGGCGACTTCGATCTGGTAGACGATGACTTCGTTGGGGCCGATGCCGCGCTGGGGCATGCCGTCGAGGCCATAGGCGAGTTCGGCGGGTACATAGAGAATGGCTTTGCCACCGACGCCGAGCATGGTGACGCCTTCTTCGAGGCCCTGGTTGAGGCGCGAGGGTGCGATTGTGCGCCTGTCTCTTATACACATCTGACGCTGCCGACGATATGCAGTGTGTA
>CALZQD010000005.1 GCA_945828175.1 uncultured Bacteroidales bacterium
GATTCCTCTACGTCTCGTGGGCTCGGAGATGTGTATAAGAGACAGCATCATCGACTATGCGCGCGAGACAGGCCGTCCGGCGGTCATCAACCTGTCGCTCGGCTCGACCCTCGGGCCTCACGACGGCAGCGACCTGTTCTGCCGCTATCTCGACCTCTGCGCCGAAGAGGCGACGATATGCCTCTCGGCCGGCAACCACGGCAACTCGAGGGTGACGCTGACGAAGACATTCGACGACGATACAGAGCCCGTCGGGTCGACATTAGAAAGCCGCCGCGGCTGGGACGGACTCGCCGTCGACGGCCAATCGGAGGCGTGGAGCTCAGACGGCCGCCCGCTGACGATGACCTTCAAAATCTTCGACGTCAACGAGCGCCGCTTCGTCTACACCTCGCCCGAAATCAAAGAAGGCGAACAGATAATCGACTCGGAGAGCGATGCTGATTTCGCCAAATATCTCAAAGGCTATATCGTCGCTTCGGCGGGAGTGTCGCCGCACAACGGGCGCTACTGCATCAGCTTCGCCTACGACTACCGCTGCGGCGAGACGAACATCCACGGACCGTGGGCGCGCTACTACCTCTGCGTCTACGTCGCGGGCGAGAAAGGCTCGACCGTCTATGTCTGGGCCGACGGCAGCTCGTCGTTCTTCCAGAATCTGCGACAGGCCGGACTGCCCGACGGCGGCAGCGAGATGTCGATAAGCAGCATGGCCTGCGGACGCAATACGATATGCGTCGGGGCGATGAACAGCCGCAACAGTGTGAAATTGGCCAACGGTAACACCGTTAACTGGGATTTCAAGGTTGGCGACGTTGCCGCGTTCTCGTCATACGGCTCACGGCTGAGCGACGGCTCGGCCCTGCCCGACTTCTGTGCGCCCGGCAATCAGGTAATCTCGGCGATGAACCGCTACTACGTCGAAAAGTACCCCGGTAGCATCGCCCTCGTCACCGACATCACCCGCGGCGAGGGGCGCGACCACTACTGGTTCTATGACTGCGGCACGTCGATGTCGTCGCCTCACGCCGCCGGCATCTTCGCCCTGTGGCTCGAGGCCGACCCCACCCTCACACCCGGCCAACTCAAAGAGATAGCAGTGACAACTGCCAGACGCAGCGACGACGGCAACCGCAGCGCAGCCCGCGGCGCCGGAGACATCGACGCCGTCGCCGGACTGAAAGAAGTGCTGCGCCGCGCGGGCATCAGCTCTGTCACCGTCAAGCCGATAATCAGCGTCAGCGACGGCTACGTCAGGGCCGAAACTACCGGCTGCGAGAATCCTGTCATAGAAATTCACGACATCGCCGGACACAGCGTCGACGCGGATGAAAGGCTGCGACCGGGCGTCTACATCGTCGCCGTGACGACGCCGTCGCAGAGGCTCACATCTAAAATATGTGTGAAGTAAGACACAGCTTTACGTTTTTTTTGTTACTTTTGTCGAAAACAAAGTAACCGTTATAATGAAAAACGTCATCACTCGTTCGATATCAGGCGCCGTATATGTGGCGCTGATTATTTTAGCCATCCTAGCCGGCCGCTACGGCATCTTAGCGCTTACGGCAGTCTTCGCTCTGCTCGCAGGCATTGAATATCACCAGCTTGTCGCCGCGAAAGGCGGCAGAAAGGCTGTCACGGCGGCGATAAACACCGTCGACATCGTCGTCGTGCTGCTCCTGCAGGCTGCGTCATTCACCCTGACACAGTTTTATTTAGGCTCATTCTTTGCCTTCAGCGTCGCGCTCGTCGTCTTCATCGCCGCGAGATTCGTGCTGGCGCTCTACGACAAACGCCCCGAGGCTTTCGCCGAAATCGGGCGCTCGGTGCTCGGCTATGTCTATATCGGCCTGCCGCTCGGCTCGCTCAACCTGCTCGGCATGTTCCCCGAAGCGTTCTGGTTTACACTGGCGATGTTCGTGATGATATGGCTCAACGACACGGGCGCATTCTGCGTCGGCAGCCTCTTCGGACGCCGCAAGCTCTTCGAGCGCCTGTCGCCTAAAAAGTCGTGGGAAGGCTTCTGGGGCGGCATGTTGTTCTGCGCCCTGGCCGGCGTGGTGTTCTATTATATCGCTGACAGCAGCCTCCCGCTCGGCGCATGGATCGGTCTCGGCGTCACCGTCTCGGTCATTTCGACCTGGGGCGACCTCTTCGAGTCGATGATGAAGCGCTCGCTCGGCGTGAAGGACTCGGGCAAGCTTATCCCCGGCCACGGCGGCATACTCGACCGCATCGACTCGCTGCTTTTCGTAGCGCCCGTGACGGTCATCTATCTTATGTTATTACTTATGCTCTGAGAGCATAAACTCTAAAACCATACCCCCATGAAAAACAAATACCGCGCGTTAGCCGCCGCTGTCTGCCTGACAGCACCAATGCTGTCACAGGCAGCCCTGAGAGTCAACCAGGCAGGTTATCTCACCGATGACCTCAAGAGTGCCATTTATCTCGGCGACCTCAATCCGTCGGGCCTCATCTTCTCGATTTCGGGCCCCGATGGCGTCATTGACGTCGACAGCGTCGTCTCGGCGGCAGCGTGGGAGCCGACGGCCCACTCGGCGCGCATATGGTTCACGTCGCTGACCGAGCCGGGCGATTATGTACTTGCGATGAAAGACAGCAAGGGCTCGGTGCTCGACGTCATCAGATTTTATGTCGGCGACGACGCCTACAGCCGCCACAAGCTCTACGAACTACCTCTCAACTATATACGTCAGCAGCGCTGCGGCTATAATCCGGTACTCGGCACGACCTGTCACACCCACGACGGCTTCGTAGTCGAGAGCGACAGCATCGACGGACGCCACTACGACGTCACAGGCGGCTGGCATGACGCCTCAGACTACCTGCAGTATCTGACGACGTCGGCCAACTCGGTCTACCAGATGCTCTTCGCCTACGATAGCAATCCGGCAGTATGGACAGACAGCCATGACGCCCGCGGCGACAAGAACGCCAACGGCGTGGCCGACATCCTCGACGAGGCCCGCTGGGGTCTCGAGTGGATGATGAAGATGAATCCCGAAGAGGGCATCTATTTCAACCAGATTGCCGACGACCGCGACCACAAATACGCCGGACTTCCCGCGCAGGACAGCGTCGACTACGGCCGCGGCCCGGGTCTCGACCGCCCGGTCTACACCTGCTCGAATCATCCCACCGGCCTGATGAAATATAAGAACCGCAGCCGCGGCCTGGCATCGTCGGTAGGCAAATTCGCCTCGTCGTTTGCCTTGGGCGCCAAAGTCTTCGCCGACATCGATAGCGCATTCGCAGCCGAGCTCGGCCGCCACGCCGAAGCAGCCTACGGCGTCGCAAAGGCCAATCCGGGTCCCTGTCAGACCGCACCCGGCTCGTCGCCCTACTTCTATGAAGAAGACAACTGGACCGACGACCTCGAGCTCGCGGCCATCAGCCTCTATAATAAAAACGGCGACGAGAAATATCTCATCGACGCCGTCGACTACGGCCGCATGGAGCCCGTGACGCCCTGGATGGGAGCCGACTCGGCGCGCCCCTACCAGTGGTATCCCTTCGTCAATCTCGGCCACGCACGCATCGCCGAACTCGCCGGCGGCAAGACCCGCGACGAATTTATCAGGAACCTGCGCAGCGGCCTCGACCGCGTCGCCGAGCGCGGCAGCTCGAACGTGTTCAACTACGGCATACCCTTTATCTGGTGCTCTAACAACCTCGCCGTCGCCTTCGTGACTCAGGCCATGCTCTACCGCGAGCTGACCGGCGACACGCGCTACCTCGCCGCCGAGACAGCCGCCCGCGACTGGCTCTTCGGCCTCAACCCGTGGGGTCAGACCATGATAATCCTGCCGGAAGAAATAACGAAATCGAGTCCGACCGACCCCCACGCGGCTCTGAGCAACACGAGCCTGCACGGCCAGGCCGGACGCCACGCCCTCATCGGCGGTCTTGTAGACGGCCCTGTCTACACGGCCATCTTCAACAAGCTCTGGGGCGTAAGGCTGCGACGCGACGACGCATTCAAAGACTTCCAGAACTCGACCGTAGTCTACCACGACGACTACGCCGACTACTCGACCAACGAGCCGACGCTCGACGGCACCGCGTCGCTGACCTATATGCTCGGCCGACTTGCCTCAAAAGCTAAATAAACAGGGGCAACAGATTCATAATAAGCTTAAAAAAACAGAAAGGCCAAAACTTAGACGGCAATATTTTGTATCTAAGGCAAAAAGCATTATCTTTGCTAAAGTCAAAGACACTGCGACAGATTATTAACAAACTAACATATAATACCATAAACCAAATGGCAACACAAGACAATCTTTTAAAAGACGTTATCGCCAAAGCCGAGACCTGGCTGGGCGAAGGATATGACGCTGAAACACGCGCAGAAGTAAAACGCATGCTTGACGCAGAAGACAAGACCGAGCTGATTGAGTCGTTCTACAAAGACCTCGAATTCGGCACAGGCGGTCTGCGCGGCATCATGGGCTCAGGCACCAACCGCATGAACATCTACACCGTCGGCGCCGCCACCCAGGGTCTGGCCAACTACCTGAAGGAGGCCTTCAAAGACCTGCCCGAAATCAGCGTTGTCGTCGGCCACGACGTGCGCAACAACTCGCGCAAGTTCGCCGAAATCGTCGCCAACATCTTCTCGGCCAACGGCATCAAGGTATATCTCTTCGATTCGTTCCGTCCGACTCCCGAGCTGTCGTTTGCAATCCGCAAACTCGGCTGCCAGAGCGGTGTCAACATCACAGCGTCGCATAACCCCAAAATCTATAACGGCTACAAGGCCTACTGGAGCGACGGCGCCCAGATCATCGCACCCCACGACGTCAACATCATCGACCACGTCAACCGCATCAAGAGCGTCAGCGAAATCAAGTTCGAAGGCAACCCCGCCAAGATTGAAATCATCGGCGACAAGATGGACAACGACTTCCTGACAGCCATCCAGACCCTGTCGCTCGACCCCGAAGTCATCAAGCGCCACTCTGACCTCAAGATTGTCTACACCCCTATCCACGGCACAGGCGTCAAACTCATCCCCGAATCGCTGCGCCGCTGGGGCTTCACCAATATCATCCACGTCCCCGAACAGGACATCCCCTCGGGCGAGTTCCCCACAGTTGCATCGCCTAACCCCGAGAACCCCGAGGCCATGGCAATGGCTATCGCCAAAGCCAAGGAAGTAGGCGCCGACCTCGTCGTCGCATCTGACCCCGACGCCGACCGCATCGGCTGCGTCATCCGCGACAACAACGGCGAATACCAGCTCATCAACGGCAACCAGATTGTGATGATTCTGCTCAACTACATCATGCGCCGCAACCGCGAGATGGGCAAGTTGACCGGCAACGAATATGTCGTGAAGACCATCGTGACGACCGAGACTATCAAGTCGATCGCCGAAAACTACAACATCAAGATGTATGACTGCTACACCGGCTTCAAGTGGATCGCCTCTGTCATCCGCGAGAACGAGGGCACGATGCGCTACCTCGGCGGCGGTGAAGAGAGCTACGGCTTCCTCGCCGAAGACTTCTGCCGCGACAAAGACTCTGTATCGGCAATCTCGCTGATGGCTGAAATCTGCGCCTGGGCCAAGGACCGCGGCATGGACTTCAACGAAATGCTCCAGGACATCTATATCCAGAACGGCTTCTCGCACGAGAAGGGCATCTCTGTCGTCCGCGAAGGCAAAGCCGGCGCCGAAGAGATTCAGCAGATTATGAAAGAGTTCCGCGCCAACCCGCCCAAATCGCTCGGCGGCAGCCCCGTCGTCACGGTCAAAGACTATGCCGACCTCAACTGCACCGATATGACGACAGGCAAGATCTCGAAGATGGACTTCCCGACAACGAGCAACGTCCTGCAGTTCTTCACCGCCGACCACTCGAAAGTTTCAGTGCGTCCTTCCGGCACAGAACCCAAGATTAAGTTCTACATGGAAGTTCACGACAAACTCGCCGGCAAAGACGACTACGAACGCGCCAACCGCGACGCCGCAGCCAAAATCGAAGCCATCAAGAAAGATCTCGGCATCTAATCAGACTCTATAGAATTGACGGGGCTGTTGCATAACGACAATGGCCCCGTCATTAATATATAGTCATCATTATATAATGGAAGTAATCTACGAAGACAACCACATCATCGTCGTCAACAAGCGTCCCGGCGAGATAGTCCAGGGCGACAAGACAGGCGACAAGCCGCTCAGCGAGACAGTCAAAGAGTGGATTAAAGAGAAGTATGCCAAACCGGGGAATGTCTTTCTCGGCGTCGTCCACCGTCTCGACCGCCCGGTCGGCGGCCTCGTCATCTTCGCCAAGACGTCGAAGGCGCTTACCCGCCTCAACGAAATGTTCCGCAAGGGCGAGGTCGACAAGACCTACTGGGCCATCACGCGCAACCGTCCGCCGCACGACGAAGACATGCTGACCCACTACATCACGACGGTCGAGCGCACCAACAAATCGTATGCGTCGACGACTCCCAAGCCCGACGCCAAGGAGTCGCGCCTGAAATACCGCCTGCTCGCCTCGGGCGAACGCTACCACCTCGTCGAGGTCAAGCTGCTGACGGGCCGCAAGCATCAGATAAGGGTGCAGATGAGCTCCATCGGCTGCCCGATTCGCGGCGACCTGAAATATGGCGACAATCGCAGCAACGCCGACGGCAGCATATCGCTGATGGCACGGCACATCACCTTCACCCACCCCGTCTCGGGCAAGCTGATTGACCTGACGGCGCCCGTACCCGACGAACGCCTGTGGACCGAGCTCGCTGCCGCCGCCCAAGGCAATATCAAACAAACCGACACCACATTATGACTAAAGAAGACCTCAGAATAGTATTTTTCGGCACACCCGAGTTTGCGGTCGAGAGCCTCGCGGCGCTCGTCGACAACGGCTACAACGTCTGCGCCGTCGTCACGATGCCCGACAAAATCGCGGGCCGCGGCCACAAACTGCTCTCGTCGCCGGTAAAGCAATATGCCATCGAGCACGGCATAAAAGTGCTTCAGCCCGAGAAGCTTAAAGACGAAGGCTTCGTCAGCGAACTGCGCTCGATTGCGGCCGACCTGTTTATAGTCATCGCCTTTAGAATGCTGCCCGAGGTAGTGTGGGCGATGCCGCCGCTCGGCACCTTCAACCTCCACGCCTCGCTGCTGCCGCGCTTCCGCGGCGCCGCGCCCATCAACCGCGCCATCATGGCCGGCGAGACCGAGACGGGCGTGACGACGTTCTTCCTCAAACACGAGATTGACACGGGCGACATCATCGACCGCGTGCGCGTCGAAATCGGCCCCGACGAAGATGCCGGCAGCCTCCACGACCGCCTCATGGCGTTAGGCGCCCGGCTGACCCTCGACACCGTCGGCCACATCATCGCCGGCGACCTCA
Organism: uncultured Bacteroidales bacterium; assembly: GCA_945828175.1. Lineage (GTDB taxonomy): Bacteria > Bacteroidota > Bacteroidia > Bacteroidales > Muribaculaceae > CAG-873. The sequence goes on from CALZQD010000005.1 coordinate 7,398, forward strand.
CACCCATACCCCAGGACAGCCTCAGCGACGAGACGCCGACGGCAGCGCCGAAGATTTTCAAGGATACATGCCGCATCGACTGGACGCGCCCGGCCGCTGAGATACACAACCACGTCCGCGGCCTCTCGCCCTACCCCGCCGCCTGGACCGACCTGAGCGACGGCGACGCGACAGAGACAACGGTGAAGATTCTGAAAACGCGACTCACCGATAAAGACACTCTCGCCCCGGGCGAAATCAAGGTCAGCGACGGACGTTTGTTTGTCGGCACCGGTTCGGCCGACATCGAGGTTCTGCGCCTGCAGCCTGCCGGCAAAAAGGCGCTCGAGACGGCCGACTTCCTTCGCGGCGCAAGGCTCGCCAAGCCTAAATTTGCATAAGCGGCGCCGTCGCATCGAACTTAACATTAGTTATAAATGTTTAATCTTAAAGTGAACAAAGAACTTACAAACCTATTAAACATCATTTATTATGTATAACCCGGAAGACAACGAAAACCGTCCCGAAAGCAGCAGCGAACGCTACTCTATACAGCCGAGCAAGGCACAGAAAATCATGCGCACAATCTTCGGCATCATCATGGTCATCATCTATGTCGGCATGGGTGTGCTGCTGCTGATCAACTTCTTCGACTGGGAACAGTCGACAGGCATGAACATCGCCCGCATCGTCGTCGGCATCGTGCTCATCATCTACGGCGTATGGCGCGCCTACCGCCAGTATGCCGGCATCGACTCAAGATACTGACCCAAACGAACATATAAGCTTCTGATTAGGCATGAAATATAAACTGCTACCTCTTGTCGGCAGCCTGATTCTCGCAGTCGGGCTGACCGGCTGTCTTAAATACGAGAAGAAAGCCAACTCGTCGACGACGGGCACGACGACTTTGGTCTGCGACGACACCTTCCGCAACATCATGGAACAGGAGGTCGACGTCTTCGAATATCAGTATCCCGACGCCCACATCCTGGCCCGCTACGCTACACAGGCCGAGGCCATCGACTCACTCATGAGCCTCAACACCAAGACTATCGTCATCGCGCGCGACCTCACCAAGGAAGAGAAGAAATATCTCAAAGGCAAGCGCAAAAGCGTCAAGTCGAGCAAAATCGCCGTCGACGCCATCGCTCTCATCGTCAACAAGGACAATCCCTGCAGCATGATGACGACGAAGGAGGTCGGCGACATCCTCTCGGGCTCGTCGCGCTACTGGAACGATATCGAGCCGAGCGATCTCGGCGAAATCGCCATCATCTTCGATAACAAAAACTCGAGCCTCGTCAACTATATGCGCGACTCGCTGCTCCACGGCGGCGAACTCGGCCCGAACGTCTATGCCCAGGGCTCTATCCCCGCGGTCTATGAGGCTGTCGAGAAGAACGTCAACGCCATCGGCGTGCTGGGCGTCAGCTGGATTACATCTGACATGAGCTCAGTGGAGATTACGCAGGAGGAGCTGGCGCAGTCGGTCCTCTCTGACGCACCGGTGCAGGGCGCCACGCTCAACCAGAATTTCAAGGTGCTGAAGCTGCGCCGTCCCGACGAGGTGACAGCCTATAAGCCTTACCAGGAAAATATCTTCAACGGCACCTACCCACTTTACCGTCAGATTTATATGATTACGACAGGCGTGTCGGGCAGCCTCGCCAGCGGCTTCTATAGCTTCGTCACGGGCGACATCGGCCAGAAGATTATCCTCAAGACAGGCATCATGCCCGCCCGCATGAGAATCCAGGTCGTCGAAGTGAGCAAGTAAACGCTTCTGCATAACATTTAACGCCCCGCAAACCGATTGGTTTGCGGGGCTTGTTTTTGGCCCTTAGTCAAATAAGACAAATTGGGCTAATATGCCGGGGCGTGTTTCTCGGAGCTATCGGAGTTATCGGAAATATCGGAGGTTTCAGGCGATATGGAGCTGCGGATTCAGCCGTAGCAGCTAAGACGTTGGTCTTAATGGCAATAAAAAACCTCCGGGGCGGGTGGCCACGGAGGTTATGGGGTTGTGGGGATGTTGTTTGCGGGGAACGGGCAGTTATGATTCGGCGACGCCGGCGAGGGCGGGATCGATCATGATGCGGCCGCAGTATTCGCAAACGATGACTTTCTTGTGAAGACGAATTTCCATCTGCTTCTGCGGGGGAATGCGGTTGAAGCAGCCACCACAGGCGTTACGCTGGACGTAGACGATGCCGAGACCGTTGCGGGCGTTTTTGCGGATGCGCTTGAAGGCGGTGAGGGTGCGCTCGTCGATCTGGGGTTCGAGGGCCTTGGCTTTCTCGCGGAGGTTCTCTTCTTCCTGACGGGTCTCGCTGACGATTTCGTCGAGCTCGTTGCGCTTTTCGTCGAGAATGTGGGTGAGGTCGGCGAGTTTCTCGCGTGTTGTCTCGATTTCGGCCTTCTTGTTCTCGATGGCGCGGTTATATTCGTTGATATGCTTTTCGGCAAGCTCGATCTCGAGCGACTGGAACTCGACTTCTTTTGTGAGAAGGTCGAACTCGCGGTTGTTGCGAACGTTGTCGAGCTGTTCCTTATACTTGTCGATGAGTGTGCGGCAAGAGTTGATTTTCTCTTTTTCTGCCACGAGGCTGCTGTTGAGCTCGTCGATTTCGCGCGAATAGTTTTCGACGCGTGTCTGCAGGCCGGCAATGTTGTCTTCAAGATCTTTGACTTCGAGGGGAAGCTCGCCGCGGATAGTCTTGATGCGGTCGATTTCCGAGAGAATCGTCTGGAGCTCGTAGAGCGATTTCAGACGCTGCTCGACGGTTGAGGTTTGCTCGTTTTTGTTATCGATAGCCATGTATTAAAGATATTTTATTGGATTTTGTTCTGTTTCTGAATAATAGAGTGCAAAGTTAGGAAATTTTTCCTTAATTACGCGATAAAAAATCTCTTTTGTGCATGATTCGCTCTCATAATGGCCTATGTCGATGATTAGAATGTCGTTTCCATAGTCGACAAAGTCGTGATAGAGTATGTCGGACGAGATATATGCCTGAGCTCCGCCGCGGAGGGCTGCGCCGATGAATTCGCCGCCCGAGCCGCCGCACATCGCGATGCGGCGTATCGACAAGTCGCTGTCAGCCAAGGCCGAGCAGCGCGCCACGGGCGAACCGAAAGTTTCTTTGACGCGGGCGATGAGCTGCGAGGGCGTCAGGGCGTCGTCGAAGACGGCTCGCAGACCGAGGCCTATGCGGTTGTCGCTGTCGTCGACGGCCGAGTAGCTGTAGCCGCGGAGGCGGTCGCCGAGAGATTCGGCGAGCCTGCTGCCTATGACAGCGGCGTTTGAGCGGGCTGTGACGGCTGTGATGACGCTGAGATTGCTGTCGCTGACTTCGGCCAAGGAGTCTGAGGCTCCGAGGGGCATCTTGCTGCCGATGGCGTCGACCGACACGGCGCTGACTTCGCTGAGGCCGTAGGTGTCGGCGAGGTCGAAGAATGAGAGGAGTGCGGTCGGGGCAGCGTCGCGGTCGACCGTGGCCGATACCCTGACCTTGAGGGCACCGAGAGGCGAAAGCACGCCGTCGGGACGGGCGCCGAGGCGGCGCGCCATCTCGTAACTGACACCGCCAATGGCGCTGTCGGCGGCAGTGTGCGATGAATAGACCGTCACGCCATGCTTAATGGCCAGGGCGACAGCTTCTTCGACGGGTGTATTGCCGGTGATGTGCTTGAGGCCTTTGAATATCAGGGGGTGATGCGACACGATGAGGTTACAGCCGCGGTCGACGGCCTCGCGCACGACGGCGGGGGTGACGTCGACACACAGCAGCACGCCGCTGCAGTCGGCCCGTCGCGAGCCTATCTGGAGGCCGGTGTTATCCCAGCTCTCCTGGAGCGACGGCGGCGCAAACTCTTCGATTGCCGATATGATCTGTCCGGTGAGCATCCGTCAGGCTTTGTCGTCTTTAACAAGGGCGATGGCGAGCTCGTCGAGCTGTTTCTGGTCGAGGGGCGCGGGAGCGTCGAGCATGACGTCGCGGCCGCTGTTGTTCTTGGGGAAGGCGATGCAGTCGCGGATGCTGTCGAGGCCGGCGAAGAGCGATACCCAGCGGTCGAGACCGTAGGCGAGACCTCCGTGAGGGGGCGCACCGAACTTGAAGGCGTTCATGAGGAAGCCGAACTGCTCCTGAGCTTTCTCGGGCGTGAAGCCGAGGATCTCGAACATCTTGGCCTGTAGCTCGCTGTCGTGGATACGGATTGAACCGCCGCCGACTTCGACGCCGTTGATGACCATGTCGTAGGCATCGGCGCGGACGGCGTCGGGGTTGGTGTCGAGCATGGGGATATCCTCGTCTTTGGGATGGGTGAAGGGATGGTGCATGGCCATGAGGCGCTGCTCTTCGTCGCTCCACTCAAACATGGGGAAGTCGACGACCCAGAGGCAGGCGAACTTGTTCTTGTCGCGCAGACCGAGCTGACGGCCCATCTCGAGACGGAGCTCGCAGAGCTGTTTGCGGGTCTTCATGGCGTCGTCGCCGCTCATGATGAGGATGAGGTCGCCGGGCTCGGCGTCCATGGCTGACTTGAGCTGCCGGAGGACTTCCTGGCTGTAGAATTTGTCGACCGATGACTTGACGTTGCCGTCGGCTTCGACGCGGGCATAGACGAGGCCCTTGGCGCCGATCTGGGGACGCTTGACGTATTCGGTGAGGGCGTCGAGCTGCTTGCGGGTGTAGGATGCGGCACCCTTGGCGTTGATGGCGCCGATGTAGGCGGCGTTGTCGAAGACGCTGAAGCCGTGGCCCTGCATGATGTCTTTAATCTCGACGAAGCGCATGCCGAAACGGAGGTCGGGCTTGTCGCTGCCGTAATATTTCATGGCGTCGGCCCAGGGCATTCTGATGAAGGGCTCTGTCAGCTCGATGCCGCGGATTTCCTTGAAGAGGTGCTTGGCCATGCCCTCGAAGAGCTCGATGACGTCGTTCTGCTCGATGAAGCTCATCTCGCAGTCGATCTGAGTGAACTCGGGCTGACGGTCGGCGCGGAGGTCTTCGTCGCGGAAGCATTTGACAATCTGGAAGTAGCGGTCCATACCCGAGACCATGAGCAGCTGTTTGAGCGTCTGGGGCGACTGGGGCAGAGCGTAGAACTGGCCGCGGTTCATGCGCGAAGGCACGACGAAGTCGCGGGCGCCTTCGGGGGTCGAGCCGACGAGCATCGGGGTCTCGATTTCGAGGAAGCCCTTGCTGTCGAGATAGCGGCGCACTTCCATTGTCATCTTGTGGCGCAGCTCGAGGTTGCGGCGAACGGCTTCGCGGCGCAGGTCGAGGTAGCGGTATTTCATTCTGAGGTCGTCGCCGCCGTCGGTGTCATTCTCGATGGTGAACGGGGGCACCTCGCTGGGGTTGAGAATATTGAGCTCGCGGGCAAGAATCTCGATGTCACCCGTGGGCATGTTGGGGTTCTTGCTTGTGCGCTCGGCGACGGTGCCTTTGACCTGGATGACGTATTCGCGTCCGAGGTGGCCGGCGGCGTCGTTAAGAGCCTTGTCGAGCTCGTCGTTGAAAACTATCTGTGTGATACCGTAACGGTCGCGCATATCGACAAATGTCATACCGCCCATCTTGCGGCTGCGCTGGACCCATCCGGCAAGCGTTACCACTTTACCGGCATCGCTGAGACGGAGTTCTCCGCATGTATTCGTTCTGAACATATCTGCTGTTAATTTGGATATTCTAAAAATAACTTACAAAGGTAATATTTTTTTAGAAAAAAGTCAACGTTTAAAAATTTAAGCGTAAATTTGTAGAAAGAATCAACGAACAACTAATGGCAGAAGACGATATAAACCTCTTTGACGGCAATGAAGACATTGTCGTCGAAGCCGAATACACCGAAGACGACATCAAGACCCTCGACTGGAAGGAACACATACGCCGGCGCCCGGGCATGTATATAGGCAACCTCGGCGACGGCACCACCTCTGACGACGGCATCTACGTGCTGCTCAAAGAGGTGCTTGACAACTCTATCGACGAATATATGATGGGCTTCGGCAAGACCGTCAACGTCGACGTGTCGGCCGAGAGCGCCACTGTCAGAGACTTCGGCCGCGGCATCCCTCTGGGCAAGCTAATCGACGTCGTGTCGAAGATGAACACGGGCGGCAAATACGACTCGAAGGCCTTCAAGAAATCGGTGGGCCTCAACGGCGTCGGCCTCAAGGCCGTCAACGCCCTGTCGACCGAATTCACCGCCACGAGCTACCGCGACGGCATGATGAAACGCGCGCGCTTTGAATGCGGCGAGCTTGTCGAGGAGTCGGAGCTCGAGCCGACCGAGGAGCCGAACGGCACGCAGATATCGTTCACACCCGACCGCTCGATATTCCGCGACTATAAGTTTCTCGACGAGTTCATCACGCCGCTGATCAAGAACTATACATTCCTAAACACAGGTCTCGCGATTGTCTTCAATGGGCGCCGCATGATATCGCGCAACGGTCTTCTCGATCTGCTTCAGGCCAACCTCACCTCAGAGCCCCTCTACCCCGTCATACATCTCAAAGGCGACGACATCGAGATAGCCCTCACCCACGTCAACCAGTACGGCGAGGAATATTATTCGTTTGTCAACGGCCAGCACACAACCCAGGGCGGCACTCACCTAAGCGCTTTCAAAGAGGCGGTTTCGCGCACGATGAAAGACTATTTCGGACGCAACTTCGAGTACTCTGACATACGCAACGGTATGGTCGCCGCCATCGCCCTCAAGGTCGAGGAGCCTGTCTTCGAGTCGCAGACCAAGACACGACTGGGCTCGCGCGACATGGGTCCCGAGGGGCCGACAGTGGCCAAATTCATCGGCGACTTTGTCAAGAAAGAGCTCGACGACTACCTCCACCGCGACCTCGAGGTGGCCAAGGTCATCCTCAAGAAGGTGCAGGAGAGCGAGCGCTCGCGCAAAGCGATGGCCGGCATCGCCAAACTCGCGCGCGAGAAGTCAAAGAAAGTCAACCTTCATAACAAGAAGCTTCTCGACTGCCGCGTACACCTCAACGATGTCAAAGGCGACGAAGATCTCAAACGGGCATCGTCGATCTTCATCACCGAGGGCGACTCAGCCGCAGGATCAATCACGAAGATACGCAACGTCGACACACAGGCCGTGTTCTCGCTGCGAGGCAAGCCGCTCAACACCTTCGGTCTGACGCAGAAGGTGGTCTATGAAAACGACGAATTCAACTGCCTCCAGGCCGCGCTCAACATCGAGGGCGGCATCGACGAGCTGCGCTACAACAACGTCATCATCGCAACCGATGCCGACGTCGACGGCATGCATATTCGCCTGCTGCTGATAACTTTCTTCCTGCAGTTCTTCCCCGATCTTATCAAGAAGGGCCACGTCTATGTGCTGCAGACCCCTCTGTTCAGGGTCAGGAACAAGAAGACCGCCCGCCGCGGCAGCAAGAAAGCCGGCGACGAGACATACTATTGTTATAACGACGATGAGCGCGTCACGGCCATCAACAAATTGGGCGAAAACGCCGAAATCACGCGATTCAAAGGTCTCGGCGAAATCTCGCCTGAGGAATTCAAGGATTTCATCGGCGAGGACATGCGCCTCGACCGCGTAACGCTGAAAAAAGAAGACGGTGTGTCGGAGCTCCTCGAGTTCTATATGGGCAAGAACACCATGGAACGCCAGCGCTTCATCATCGATAACCTCATTATTGAAGATGACTCACAAATCAGCTGACAACACCGGCAACGGGCCGCGCGTAGCGCTCTTTGCCGGGTCGTTCAATCCGTTTACCGTCGGCCATGACTCGATTGTGCGCCGCGGGCTCGGCCTGTTCGACAAAATAATAATCGGCGTCGGCCACAACCACGCCAAATCAGACGACGAGGATGTCGCCGCCCGCGTCAATGCCATCAGAAAAATCTATGAAGGCATCGACGCCGTCGAGGTCAGGCCCTACAGTTGCCTGACGGTCGACTTCGCCCGCGAGTGCGGCGCCGGATACCTCCTGCGCGGCATGCGCAGCGTCAAAGACTTCGAGTATGAGCGCGACATGGCCGACATCAACCGCCGCCTGACGGGCATCGAGACCGTGATTCTCTTCACCTTGCCCGAGCACGCCGCCATATCGTCGTCAATCGTGCGCGAGCTCGAGAGCTACGGCCACGACGTCAACTCATTTCTACCCTGACTTGTTATATAATCTACAACACACCGTATAATGACTTTCAAGAAAATTTTAGCCGCCGCCTTGGTATGTTTACCCTTTCTCGGCGCCGGCGCCAAAACCATAGAACTTCAGCCCGACCAGAAACTGCGCATGGCCGCGGCTCTTATCGAGAACTACTATGTCGACGAGGTCGACGGCGGCAAGGTGGCCGAAGAGGCCATCATAGCCATGCTCAAGACCCTCGACCCCCACTCGACCTACAGCAACGCCGAGGAGACGCGCGAGCTGACCGAGCCTCTCGAAGGCAAATTCAGCGGCATCGGCATCCGCTTCAACATGTCGACCGACACGGTCTACGTCATCCAGACCGTCGCCGGCGGCCCGTCGGAGCGCGTCGGCATCCGTCCCGGTGACCGCATCATCATGGCAGGCGATAGCCTCATCGCCGGACGCAAGATGGGCAACACGCGAGTAATGAAGATTCTCCGCGGCGAAAAGGGCTCAAAGGTCAACCTTAAAGTCAAGCGCGGCGACTCGCCCGAGCTCATCGACTTCGTCGTCACCCGCGACGATATACCCATCTACAGCGTCGATGCAGCCTATATGGTCGACCCGCAGACTGGTTACATCCGCATCAGCCGCTTCGCCGAAGACACAGCCAAAGAGACGGCCCGTGCCATCGAGAAGCTGATGAAACGCGGCATGAAAAAGCTTATCATCGACCTGCAGGACAACACAGGCGGCTATCTCGGCGCCGCCGTCGAGCTCGCCTCGCTCTTCCTCGACGCCGGCGACCGCGTCGTCTATACCAAGGGCCTGCATTCAGAGCCGATGCACTTCGACCTCGACCGCCGCGGTCCGTTGAGCGACATGCCTCTCGTGGTTCTCGTCAACCAGTACTCGGCATCGGCCTCAGAGATTCTCGCCGGCGCCCTTCAGGACAACGACCGCGCCGTGATTGTCGGCCGCCGCACCTTCGGCAAAGGCCTCGTGCAGCGCCCCTTCCCCTTCCCCGACGGTTCGATGATACGACTGACGACAGCCCGCTACTACACCCCCTCGGGTCGCTCGATTCAGAAACACTACGACAAAGGCCAGGGCGAGGAATATCAGCTCGATATGCTCAACCGCTACAACAGCGGCGAACTCTTCCACGCCGACAGCATCCGCCTCGTCGACTCGCTCAGATACGAGACCATTCGCAGCAAGCGCACGGTCTATGGCGGCGGTGGCATCCTGCCCGATGAATTTGTGCCCGTCGACACCACATATTTCACCCGCTACTTCCGCGACCTCGTCGCCAAAGGCGTCATCAATACCTTCACGCTCAACTATGTCGATACTCACCGCGACGAACTGCTGAAAAAATATAAAGACGAGGACGCATTCGTCGCCGGATTCACTGTCTCACCGATGATAATCAAGGAACTCGTCGAAGCAGGCGAGAAAGCCGGCGTGGCCCTCGACTCAGCCCAGTATGAGCGCTCCGAGCCGTACCTCAAGGCCAACATCAAGGGCGTCATAGGCATGGACCTGTTTGAAGACGCCTCGTTCATACGCCCTGTAAACGACCTGCTGCCCGAATACCGCACCGCCGTAGGCATCATCAATGACGACAAGCGCTATCGCGACATCCTCGCGGGACGAGTCGAAAAACAGACATATAACAACATCGAAAGCTCGTCAGCCGCGCCTGCCGCAACGGCCGAGTAACGAAACTCATTCCCCCAAAATGCACAGAGGGCTGCGACGGCGATGCGTCACAGCCCTCTGTGTGTTAACGACGATGCTTGCGGTCGACGATGTCGAGAAGCTCGTGATATTCCCGCCAAGCCCTCACGAGGAGCGGCTGCAGGCGTCTGTAAACCGGACGGCCGTCGCCGTCTGAGAGAATGTCGATAGCCCGACGGTAACTGGTCAGAGCCGACATATTGTAGCCGTTGTGGCGGCAGTCGGCCGCCATCGTCAGCAGCCGCTTTGCGGCGACGCCGATATCGCCCGGCTGCGACGCCTCGTCGAGGCAATCGTCGAGCATAGCATAAAGCTCGTCGGCGATGATGTTGTTGATACGACCGTCAGGACTTGCCGATAAAACTCGGCGACAAAATTGTTTATCCATAAACAACAGAATTTATTTGATTGAAAAAAGTAAAAGAACTTCCCTCACAACCGCGCGGTCACCCGCGCAGCATGCAAGAAAACTCTGTTGTTTATGCGATTATACTACTTCGACTCTCCCAAGGCAAAAAGGTTTAGAGCCTGTTTCAGAATAAATGTTAAAGCAGAGGCGGGCAGTCATTGAGCAGATTTGTTCGTGCTTATA
>CALZQD010000006.1 GCA_945828175.1 uncultured Bacteroidales bacterium
GTCGTGTGCATGATGACGTCGCCGGCCTTGAGACCGTCGATAAAATCGTTTTTGAAATCCTTGCCGCATGAGATGACGATGCCGTTGGCGGGCACGGCGAGGTTGCCGCCGGTGTGCCATTCGCCCTTGACGACGAACTTCATGGGTTTGTTCATCCCCCACTCTTCGCCCTCGGCGAGCTCGGCGGCGATTTCGCGTCCGCCGGCCATGGTCTTGGTGAATTTGCCGACATGCGAGTTGTAGACGACGAGGCGGTCGCTGTCGACCTGGTCAACCGTCCAGCCGATGAAGCCGCGCGGCATGTTGACAGCCCATGCGTTGACCGTCTGCGAGCCGTCCTCGCTGCTGACGATATAGCGGAAGTCGGTGGCGTCGATCCACATGCCGTCGGGACCGACCATAAAGGCGTTTTCACGCGAGTTATAGTCGAGCAGGTCGGTATTGGCGAGCTTGCCGCCGATGACGCAGGCCGCGTTGGGGTAGCCGTTGATGCCGTCGCCGTTAGAGCCGTCGCCGCGCATACAGAAGAAATCGCCGTTGACGCCGGCGAGCATCTGCGTGTGGTCATTGGTGTTGCGGCGGGCCATCGACGAGACGGTCTCGCGGTTGTTGAGCGAGTCCTGGCCGAGGACTACCTTGATTGCGATGGGCGACTCGGCGCCGTCGGCGAGGAGCGTGCGGTCGTTCTTGTCGTAGGTGACGGCGTAGACGTGGAAGACACGGCCGCCCGACGTGTAGGTCAGATGGCTGTGGGTGACACCGGGACCGACATAGTAGTGCTGCAGGGTGTCGACCCTGAACTCTGTGCCCTGGATGTCATGGACGGCAGCGGCCGATGCGGTTAGTGCCGCACCGGCTGCCAGCGTCAGGATGATGTTTCTTTTCATCGGCTTAGGATATTAAGAATAAATGATTTGTCGCATTATGACGAGATCTTGAATCAGCGGCGGCCTTTGCCCTGACGCTGCTGTTGCTGACGCAGAGCGGCCTGCTGCTGGCGCTGAGCCTCCTCGAGACGGGCCATGAAGCCGCTCTTCTTGCGGGGCTTCTTGGCGTTGGCGAGCATGTCGGCGCGGACTTTCTTCTCGTCGATAAGACGGCGGAAGATCCAGGTCTGTATGATGGTGATGAAGAGCGAGAGCAGATAGTAGTAGCTCAGGCCCGAGGCATAGTCATTGAAGAAGAAGAGGAACATCAGCGGCATCAGATACATCATCCACTTCATGCCGGGCATGTTGTTGCCGCCGGGCTGGTTCTGCATGTTGATGCGCGTATAGATGATGTTGACGACGGTCATAAGCAGACAGAAGAGGCTGACCTTGTCGCCGTAGAACGGTATCGAGAACGGCAGCGTGAAGATGACGTCGGGAGCCGAGAGGTCTTTGGCCCAGAGGAAGGGCTCGCCACGGAGCTCGATGGCCGAGGGGAAGAACGAGAACATCGCGATGAGCACGGGCATCTGCAACAACAGCGGCAGACAGCCCGAGAAGGGGCTCGCGCCGGCGCGGCTGTAGAGGGCCATGGTCTCCTGCTGACGCTTCATGGCGTTCTCCTGGCCGGGATATTTTTCGTTGATTTCATTGATTTCGGGAGCGAGGACTCTCATCTTGGCCTGCGACTTGAAGCTCTTGAAGGTGAAGGGGAAGAGTATCAGCTTGATGAATATCGTCAGCAGCAGGATGATGATGCCGTAGTTAGATATGAACGAGCCGAGGAAGGTGAAGACGGGGATGACGATCAGCTGGTTGATCCAGCGGAAGATGCCCCAGCCGAGCGGCACGAGGCGCGTCAGCGACAGGCCTTCGTCGGTGTCGAGGGTGTCGTCGATGCTCGACAGCAGCGGGTAGTCGTTGGGGCCGAAGTAGAAGTCAAAGGCAACCTGAGTGCCGTCGGCGTTGCTGTAGGGCAGCATCGAAGCCATCGTCATGTCCTTGAGATAGAGATTGTCCTTGATGTCGACCGAGGTGAGCTTCGCCGAGGTGAAATAGTCGCGGGCGATGACGACACTCGAGAAGAACTGATTTTTGAAGGCCACCCACTTGATGCGGCCCTTGGGCTCCTCGCTGTCGTCGCCGTTAGAGCTGAGCTCGTCGGGACCCTCGCCTATACATTTATATAATATAGCACTGTTGCGTTCCTCGAAGGTGCGGCCTTTTTCGTTGCGTGCCATCTTCTGATGCCAGTTGAAGGCGATGTCGGCTGTGCTCGGCGGGAGTATGGCTTTCATGCCCTTCTGGACGAGCTCCATCGACACGAGGTATTTCTCAGAGTGTACGCGGTAGCGTATTCCCCACATGGCGCCGTTGCCGAGGTCGAGCGACATCAGTATCGTCGAGTCGTTCTCGATTGTCGGGGTGAAGACAAACTCGCGGGTGTCGATGCGCTGGTCGTCGGTGTTGAAGGTGAAGCCATAGCCGTCGGTCGCGGGCGTGAAGAGCTTGACGGGCGTCGGAGGCTCGGTCAGCTCGGTGTTGTAATTTTTGAGCTCGACCTGCGAGATCATGCCGCCGCGGCTCGAGAAGGTGACCTTGACGAGATCGTTCTCGATGGTCTTCTCGACGTTCTCGCCCGAGAGATGGCGGGCGAAGCTCTTATATTTCTCTGCGTCGGCGATGGCCTTGCGCACGGCCTTGACGGCGGCCGAGCGTGTCTCGGGTGTCAAGGCGCTGCCGAGGGTCGAGAGGTCGGCGATGGCGACGTCGGCGCCCCCTGCTCTGACGACACCTTCGACGCCGGTGCTGTCGGCCGTGACGATGACGCTGCCGTTGTCGAGCGAGTAGTGGCCCGCGCCGTCGGCGACGCCGATAGTCCTGACGACGGCGGCGAGCTGCGAGAGGTCGGCGGCGCTCAGGGTGTCGGTGACGGTCATGACCGCCTTATTTTCGTCGGCTGCGGCTGCGGCGCGCTCCTGTTCGGCGCGGCGGGCGGCGAGTTCTTCTTCAGAGGGTTTGTTGAGATACATGAACCCGAAGATACATCCGGCCATCAGCAGCAGTCCGAGTAGCGTATTCTTATCCATTGTTTTTTTACTGTGGTTGAAGTTGTATTGCGGTGATACTTGTTATTTCTTTTCTTTCTTATACTCGATGGCGGCGTTGATGAAGCTGCGGAAGATAGGGTTCGGCGACAGCACCGTGCTCGAGTATTCGGGGTGATACTGGGTGCCGATATACCAGCGTTTGCCGGGAATCTCGACGACCTCTACCAGGCCCGTTTCGGGGTTCTCGCCGACGCAGGCCATGCCGGCCTCTTCGAAGCGCTGACGGTAGTCGTTGTTGAACTCGAAGCGGTGGCGGTGACGCTCGCGGATGTCGGTAGCGCCATAGGCCTCGGCGACTTTGCTATTGGGCGCGAGACGGCAGTCATAGGCGCCGAGACGCATCGTGCCGCCCATGTTCGAGATGCTCTTCTGCTCTTCCATCAGGTCGATGACGTTGTAGGGCGTAGTCGGGTTCATCTCGGTCGAGTTGGCCTCGTCGAGACCGAGCACGTTGCGGGCAAACTCGATGACCATACACTGCATGCCGAGGCAGATGCCGAAGGTGGGCACGTCGTGCTCGCGGCACCACTTCAGGGCCACGAACTTGCCCTCGATGCCGCGCTGGCCGAAGCCCGGGGCGATGACGACGCCGTCAAGCGGCGACAGCTTCTCGTCGACGTTGCTCTCGTTGAGTTTCTCAGAGTGTATGTAGATGAGCTTGAGCTTGCGGTCGCTGTAAGTAGCCGCCTGGAAGAGAGCCTCGTTGATCGACTTGTAGGCGTCCTGAAGCTCGACATACTTGCCGACGAGGCCGATGGTGACGGTCTCGGTGGCGTTGTCCATCTTCTTGAGGAAGTCGAGCCAGGGCTGCATGTGGGGCTCGCCCTCGACGGGCATACAGGTCTTGCGCAGCACGATTTCGTCGAAGTGCTGCTCGTGCATCTTGATAGGCACTTTATATATCGAGTCGACGTCAATCGACTGTATGACAGCCTCGGGAGCCACATTGCAGAAGAGCGCAATCTTGCGGCGCATCTCGGGCGAGATGTCTTTCTCGGTGCGGAGCACGAGGATATCGGGCTGGATGCCGACCTCCTGAAGCTTTTTGACTGAATGCTGTGTCGGTTTGGTCTTCAGCTCCTTGGCTGCGGCGATATAGGGCACGTAGGTCAGATGGATGCAGAGGCTGTTGGTGCCCATCTCCCAGCGCAGCTGACGCACGCTCTCGAGATAGGGCAGCGACTCGATGTCGCCGACGGTGCCGCCGATTTCGGTGATGATGAAGTCGAAGTTACCCGTGTTGCCGAGCATCTTGACGTTGCGTTTGATTTCGTCAGTGATATGAGGCACGATCTGAACGGTCTTGCCCAGATAGTCGCCGCGGCGTTCTTTGTCGATGACACTCTGATAGACGCGGCCCGTGGTGACGTTGTTGGCGCGGGTGGTCTGGATGTCGGTGAAGCGTTCGTAGTGACCCAGGTCGAGGTCGGCCTCGTGGCCGTCGACGGTTACATAGCACTCGCCGTGCTCATAGGGGTTGAGTGTACCCGGATCGATGTTGATATACGGGTCAAACTTCTGAATTGTCACGCGATAGCCGCGAGCTTTCAACAGACAGGCAAGCGATGATGAGATAATGCCTTTACCTAAGGAAGACACAACACCACCGGTAACGAAAATGTATTTGGTTTCCACGTTCAGAAAATTATGATAACAGTATTATGTTAACGAGTTTACATATTATCTTGCAAATTTACTAAATTTTTCATCACGCAGCAACACTGATTTCAAAACCCTTGGATTATTTCCCCTTTTATTTGCCCGCTTTGCCAAAATCCGCAGCCAATGCCTCCGACACAGGACAAAAGGAATCATTCTTTTCCTATATTACGCAATTTAGCCCGGGGCATTGGCGCGCCCGGGCTAAATCGAATATAATCCGTGATGTAGTTTCGGTCAGAATCTGACTTTCTCGCTCTTGCCGCCTGTGCAGCGGATGAAGATGCCTTTGGCGGGACGGTCGACGCGCATGCCCTGGAGGTTGTAGTAAACGGCCTCGGCATCGGCGGGTGCCACAACAACGTCTTTTACAGCGCTGTAGTTGTAACCGGCAGGGAGTTCGATTCTGGTCTCACCATTTTCATTGCTCTCATACCAGTCGCCGTTGTCATAACCGAGCATCGAGAAGAGCAGACTCGTCTCTACAAATGTGAAAGCTCCGTCTTCATAGACACCGTACATTTCAAGTTCGTCAACTTCTTCGACGTCAAAACCTGCATCAAGGAAGTACTGGGCATATGACGACACACGCGCCATGCCGTAGCCCCAGTCAACGCCGATGGGACTCTCTTCGATATAGATGCGGGCGGGATCGATGGCGTTGAGGTAGATATAATGCTTGTGGTCAGCGCAGAACTGGCCGGGCTGAGAGTAAGCGTAGGCTTCGCCGTAGGGGTTGACAAGACGATAGTAACCGGGGTGACCCTCGCACTCCTCGATTTCGACGTCAGTGGTCGAAACGGGCATCGAGAGCATACCGGGTGCGATTTCGTCTGTAAATTTGCCAGTGCCTATGCTCTTCCATGTCTCGCCTATTTTTTTAATTTTATATTATGTTACGAAGTCATACGCGGCGACTTCGCCGGCAGCGTCGAGCGACACGATAACGAGCGTCTCTTTCTTGACAAACTGGTCCATCTTGTACTCGAGCTTTTCGACCATCGGATATGCGGGACCCTCGGCGGCAATCTGTTTTACCATGCTGATCATCTCATCTTCCTGAATATCAGGATAGACATACCATTTGACATTTGAAGCATCAGCTCCTAACTTTACTGTGGCCGAGAAGTTGAAGTCATAGAGACACTGCGATGCCGGAGTAATCTCTACCGAATAATCGGCGGCTTTGGCGCCGGGAAGAACAATGCGGAACTTGCCGCTGCGGTTTGCAGCGACGGCGCCGGTATCGTCTCCTACAGCCAAGCCGTTGAGCGAGGCCGTGAAGACTCCGTCGGCAAGTTTGACTGTGCCCGTAGTCGTGATGCCTATATACATCTCACCGTAGCCCCAGTCGCAGCCTGTCATAGTCTTGTGGAAGATGACGTCATCGGGGTTCGAGGCATCGATTTCAATAAATTTCTCGCCGGCTTTATCATATTGCGCATCAGTGAGGGCCACGTAGTTTTTAGCTTTCATCGCATCGGCAAAAGCCTGTCCGTAAGGAGCCTTGACTCGATACTGTGTCGGAGCGCTCTCGCTTTGAAATATCTCGACGGCATAAGTCACAGGTTCAAACTGAAACCAGGGAGCGACCATGTCGTCGGTCATACTGCCCATGCCGAGTGATTTCCAGTCGGTAATCTCGGCGGCCTCTTTGGCGGGAGCTTTTGCGGGAGAGGCGAACTCTTTGATTTCTACCTTTTTAACCGGTTTGATTTCAGCGTGTTGTTTTACAACCGGAGAAACAGCCATCGCCGTCACCGACAATGCGACAGCCGACAATAATGTGTAGAATTTTTTCATAACGTATTATTTTGAAAGTAATAAATCTGGAAAAACATCATTTTGTCGCAAATTTATACAATTCGCAGCAAATTGCAAACATTTCCCCAAAAAAATTTCAAAAAAAGTTTAATAGGGATACTTCACGTCCCAGAGGAAGAGGGCGTGGGCGGGCATGGAGGTGCCGGCTGCGCAGCGGTCGCGGCGCTCGACGATTGCCATGATGTCTTCGGGCCTCATCTTGCCGCGGCCGACGTCGACGAGCGTGCCGACAACGGCGCGGACCATGTTCCTGAGAAAGCGGTCGGCGGTGATAACAAAGCGGTAACGGCCGTCACCGAGGCTCTCCCACTCTGCCAGCCGCAGGTCGCAGATGTTGGTCTTGACGTCGGTATGGAGCTTCGAGAACGACGTGAAATCGCGGCGTCCGACGAGCAACGTCGCCGCGCGGTTCATGGCCTCGATGTCGAGGTCCTCGGGCATCTGCCATGACAGACGGTAGTCGAAGGGATTCTTGCCCGTGTGAGCATAATAGTGATAGGTGCGCTCGGTGGCGTCGAAACGGGCATGAGCGTCAGGGGCAACCTCGCGCAGCTCATAGATGGCAATATCGCGGCCCACCAGGGCATTGAGCGCCGCCACGAAGCGCGGACCGGCGTCGACATCGTCGTCGAGGTCGAGGTGGGCAATCATCGTGCGGGCATTGACCCCCGCGTCGGTGCGTCCCGCCCCCGTTATCGGCACAGGGCGCCGCGTAACCGTCGCAAGCGCATCCTCGATCGTAGACTGCACCGTGACGCCGTTGGGCTGACGCTGCCAGCCGTGGAAATTGGCGCCGCAGTAGGCCAGCCGCATGAAATATCGCTTCGACATAACCCTCGCGCCGTCAGTCTTTTTCGAGATAAGTATAGCCGTAGAGGCCCGAGCGGTAGGTACTCAGGAAGTCGCGGCCCTCCTCGGGCGAGATGCGTCCGGCCTTCATCGACGCCGTCACCCAGGTCTCGACGTTGCGCGCCAGCTTCTTGGGCGAGAAGAGCACATAGTCGAGCACGTCGGCCACGGTCTCGCCGTCGATGATCTGCTCGATTTCGTAGCGGTCTTTATAGACGTTGACATGGACGACGTTGGTGTCGCCGAAAAGATTGTGCATATCGCCGAGAATCTCCTGATAGGCACCCACAAGGAAGACGCCGAGATAGTATGACTCGCCCGCCTTGAACGTATGGACCGGCAGCGAAGGCGAGACGCCGTGGTTGGTAATGAACGTCGCGATTTTGCCGTCGCTGTCGCAGGTGATGTCCTGGATGGTGCAAGTGCGCGTCGGCTTTTCGTCGAGGCGCGCTATCGGTATGATGGGGAATATCTGGTCGATGGCCCACGAGTCGGGCAGCGACTGGAAGAGCGAGAAGTTGCAGAAATACTTGTCGGGAATCATCTTGGCGATCTTGCGGAACTCGTCGGGCGCATGCTTCAGGGTCGCGGCAAGGTCGCCGACCTCGCGCGCTATCGACCAGAAGAGTTTCTCGATCTGGGCGCGGGTCTTGAGGTCGAGCATGCCGAGGCTGAAGCGGTCGAGAGCCTCCTCGCGTATCTGCAGGGCATCGTGCCAGCTCTCGAAGAGGCTGGCGCGGTCGAGCTTGTCCCATATGCCATAAAGCTCGCGGGCGAGCTCGTGTGAGTCAGGGTCGATGTCCTCTGAGTCTTTCCAGTAAGGCAGCTGCGTGGTTTCGAGCACGTCGAGGATGAGCACCGAGTGGTGGGCTGTCAACGAGCGGCCGCTCTCGGTGATGATATTGGGCTGACGCAGATCGTTTTTCTCGCAGGCGTCAACGAAGGTCGACACGGCGTCGTTGGCATACTCCTGAATCGAATAGTTCATCGAGCTCTCGCTGGCACTGCTGCGGGTGCCGTCATAGTCGACACCCAAGCCGCCGCCGATGTCGACAAAGTCGATGTCGAAGCCCATCTTCGAGAGCTGGACATAGAACTGCGAGGCCTCGCGCAGGGCGTTCTTGATGCGGCGTATCATCGTCACCTGGCTGCCGATGTGGAAGTGTATCAGCTTGAGGCAGTCCTTGATGTCGTGACGCTCGAGGATATCGAGAGCCTCGAGCAGCTCCGACGAATTGAGGCCGAACTTCGACTGGTCGCCGCCGCTCTCCTCCCATTTGCCCGAGCCTGAGCTCGACAGCTTGACGCGGATGCCGATGTTGGGCTTGATTTTGATGCGCTTGGCTATCGTGGCGATGAGTTTCAGCTCGTTGAGCTTCTCGACGACAAGATAAATCCGGCGGCCCATCTTCTGGGCGAGGAGCGCAAGCTCGATATAGTTCTCATCCTTGTAGCCGTTACAGATAATCAGGGCGTTATCGGCGATGTTGGTAGCAAGGACGGCGTGGAGCTCGGGCTTCGAGCCGGCCTCGAGGCCGATGTTGAACTTCTTGCCGTAGCTGACAATCTCCTCGACGACAGGGCGCATCTGGTTGACCTTAATCGGGTAGACCATATAGCTCTTGGCCTTGTAGTCATATTCGGCCGCCGCCTGCTTGAAACAGTTCGATATCTTTTCGATGCGGTTGTCAAGGATATCGGGGAAGCGCAGCAACACGGGCGACGTCACGTCCCTTATCTGCAGTTCGTCGAGCACTTCCTTCAGGTCGACCGTGGCATATCCCTCGCGCGGAGTGACCGTCACATGGCCTTCCTGGTTGATACCGAAATAATTGCGTCCCCAGCCGTTGATATTATACAACTCGGCACTATCTTCGACACGCCATCTTCTCATTTCCTTTAATTTTCAGTCTTGGTTAGGTAGTTTAAAATTAATACGGCTACAAATGTAGTGATTATTTCTTCTAATACGCCCTCATATGATATTTTTTTTGATTTACACATTATTAATATCATTATTGGTCACAATTGCCAAAAAAATTCATATATTTGCACCCAAATAGGCGCAGCGGCCCTTCGGGCCACCAGCGCCGGTACGTTTCAACCATAACTGACATCACATATAAGTCAATCATTAATACACAAAAAACTGTCATGAACCAGAAACTTTGTCTATTTGTAGCAGCCGGCGCTGCCATCGCTCTCAGCTCTTGCGGCGGTAAACTCGGCCAGTTTAAATCAGACTATTTCAGCGTCAACCCCCAACCCCTCGAAGTCGTAGGCGAGAAAGTGCCCGCCACTGTGACTGCGCACATCCCCTCGAAATTCTTCGTCAAGAACGCTGAGGTCACCGTCACACCCTACCTCGTCTTCAACGGCACAGAAGTCGCTTCGCAGCCCTACAGCTTCCAGGGCGAGAAAGTCCGCGGCAACAGCCCCGTCATCTCTTACCAGTACGGCGGCTCTGTGACAATCCCCGTCAGCTACAACTACCAGCCCGAAATGGCCAAGAGCGAGCTCGAACTTGCCTTCTCCGTCAAGCAGGGCAAGAAACAATATGTACTCCCCCGCGTCAAAGTCGCCGACGGCGTAGTCGCTACAGCAGCCCTCGCTACAGCAGCAACAGTCAACCCCGCCATCGCCCCCGACCAGTTCCAGCGCGTCATCAACCAGAAATACGCCTCTGACATCATGTTCCTCATCAATCAGGCCAACATCCGCGCCAACCAGCTCAACACAGACGCTATGGAGGAACTCAAGAAAGAGCTCATCGAAGCCAATGGCGACACATCGCGCATCATCCGCGAAATCAACATCCAGTCGTATGCATCGCCCGACGGCAGCCTCGAGTTCAACACCCAGCTCGCCCAGAAGCGTGAAGACAACACAACAGCTTATCTCAACCAGCAGCTCAAAAAAGACAAAATCACCGAGTTCGGCGACCTGACCGCTCAGTTCACAGCCGAAGACTGGGAAGGCTTCCAGAAACTCGTCCAGCAGAGCAACATCCAGGACAAAGACCTCATCCTCAGCGTCCTCTCGATGTATAAAGACCCCGAACAGCGCGAAACCGAGATCCGCAACCTCGCCAACATCTTCGAGCAGCTCGCCGACCAGATCCTTCCCCAGCTCCGCTACTCTCGCATCACAGCCTCTATCGACGTCATCGGCAAGAGCGACAGCGAAATCAAGAGCCTCTTCAAGAGCAACCCCTCAGCCCTCTCAGTTGACGAACTCCTCTACTGCGCTACCCTCACCGACAACAACAACGAGCGCATCAGCATCTACGACGCAGCCGCACGTCTCTACCCCAACGACTTCCGCACATGGAACGACCTCGGCGTAGCCCAGTATATCGACGGCGACTACAGCGCAGCCAAAGCATCATTCCGCAAAGCCGCTTCACTCGCACCCTCTAACGCCGAACCCAAGATGAACCTCGGCCTCATCGAGCTCCTCGACAAGAACTACGCCAAGGCTAACGAGCTCTTCGGCGCAGCAGCCGGCGCAACCGACCTCAACGACGCCCTCGGCGTATACTACCTCAAGATGGGTGACAACGCCGCCGCAGTCAAAGCATTCGGCGACAGCAAGAGCAACAACGCAGCCCTCGCTCAGATTCTCACCAAAAACTACAACAAAGCCAAATCGACCCTCGCAGGCATCAACAACCCCGACGCCACCACATACTACCTGATGGCCATCCTCGGCGCCCGCACCAACAACGAGTCGATGCTCAACACCAACCTCCGTCAGGCAATCCGTCTCGACAGCAGCCTCGCCAAGAAAGCCGCCAACGACCTCGAATTTGCCAACTTCAACCTCTCGAAAGTTCTCTAATAAAACGTGAACCATCGATAAAGCCCAACGGGGCCCGGCAACCGACAGCGGTCAGCCGGGCCCCGCTTTTATTACAAACCTGCAACAATGCAGCCCGGGCCGCAACCCGCACCCATCACGCTCAGCCGCTGTTTTTGTGGCAAATAGTCAAGCCCCGTTAACATGTGTTAGCAAATTAATTAGTGAAATATTTCGTTATTCCGATAAAAATGATTTACTTTGCACCGCAAAATTGATTCTTAATATTAAATACAAACTACTATGTCAGAAATTGCAGATCGCGTAAAAGCTATCATCGCCGACAACCTCAGCGTTGAAGATGACAAAATCACAAACGAAGCAGTGTTCACAACAGACCTCGGTGCAGACTCACTCGACACCGTTGAGCTCATCATGGCCTTTGAAAAAGAATTCGGCATCAACATCCCCGACGAAGAGGCTGAAAAGATTCAGACCGTAGGTGACGCTATCACTTACATTGAAGCTGCCAAGAAATAATCACGACCCTGACAGTCGTCTTTAAAAAAACAGGGCTCTGACACGTCAGAGCCTTAAAAGCAAAATCACCAACTAATATAAATGGAATTAAAAAGAGTAGTTGTAACCGGGCTTGGAGCCATCTCGCCCATCGGCAACGACGTCTCAACCACATGGGAGAACGCCAAGAACGGTAAGAGCGGAGCCGGTCCGATTACCCACTTCGACGCGTCTAAATTCAAGACCCAGTTTGCATGCGAAGTTAAAAACTTCGATGCAGCGGCCCACTTCGACCGCAAAAAATTGCGTCAGCTCGACCTCTATGCCCAGTATGCCATCGTGGCAGCCCGTCAGGCAGTCGAAGACGCAGGCATCGAAGCAACAGACGCTGTCGACAAAGACCGTGTCGGCGTCATTGTCGCCGCCGGTATCGGTGGCCTTCACACTTTCGAAGAGGAAGCCGGCTATTATGCCCTCAACGAGGCTAACGGCCCTAAATACAACCCCTTCTTTATACCCAAGATGATTGCCGACATCGCCTCGGGCCACATCTCGATGGAATACGGCTACCACGGCCCCAACTACGGCGTCGTATCAGCCTGCGCATCGTCGAACAACGCCATCATCGACGCCTTCAACCTCATCCGCCTCGGCAAAGCCGACGTGATGCTCACCGGCGGCGCCGAAGCAGCAATCTTCCCCGCAGGTGTCGGAGGCTTCAACTCGATGCACGCCCTGTCGACACGCAACGACAGCCCCGAGACAGCATCGCGTCCCTTCAGCAAATCGCGCGACGGTTTCGTCATGGGCGAAGGCTCAGCAGTCCTCGTTCTTGAAGAACTCGAACACGCCCTCGCCCGCGGCGCTAAAATCTACGCCGAAGTAGCAGGCGGCGGTCTCTCGGCCGATGCATACCACCTCACTGCGACACACCCCGAAGGACTCGGAGCCATCCTCGCCATGCGCAGCGCTCTCGACGACGCAGGCATGAAGCCCGACGACATCGACTATATCAACACCCACGGCACATCGACACCCGTCGGTGACGTATCAGAGGTCAAGGCAATCCTCGATGTCTTTGGTGAACACGCTTACAAACTCAACATCTCATCGACAAAATCGATGACAGGTCACCTTCTCGGCGCCACCGGCGCCCTCGAGGCCCTCTTCAGCGTCAAGGCAGTCCAGGAAGACATCATTCCCCCGACAATCAACCACGATCCCGAAGACCTCGACGAGAACATCGACTACAACCTCAACTTCACTTTCGACCGCGCACAGAACCGACCCGTGCGGGCAGCGCTGTCAAACTCATTTGGCTTCGGCGGCCACAACGCAACCGTCATCGTCAAAAAATTCGAGAAATAACAATCCGTCATTTTCCCGATAACAACCCCGGAGGGCAGCGTCACCGACGCCGCCCTCCGTTTTTATTACCCCCTCAGAGTTATCTGAGTTTCAGAACCATCCGAGCCATCAGGCGCTATGGAGCAACGGTTTTAACCGTTGCAGACCAACGCTTTGGCTGCGAGGGGTGAAAGGTACGTGGCATAGGGGGGGGGTTAGTGCCAGCGGCGGTAGGCGTAGCCGAGGATGGCGTAGGCTTCGCGGTCGAGGGCTTCGCGGAATTGGGGGGCGGCGACGGAGATGAGGAGGCGGGCGCGATCTATCATGTTTTTGCCGCGGAGGTTGACGGCACCGTATTCGGTGACGACCCAGTTGGTCTGGAAGCGGGTGGTGACGACGCCGGCGCCGGGGGTGAGGACGGGCTTGATCTTGCTCTCGCCGCGCGATGTTGTCGACAGCAGGGCGATGAATGACTGGCCGCCGCTGCTGCGCGATGAGCCGTAGACGAAGTCGTGCTGGCCACCGACGCCTGAGTAGATACGGGTGCCGATGGAGTCGGCGCAGACCTGGCCTGAGAGGTCTATCTCGAGGCATGAGTTGATGGCGGCCATGTTGTGGTTCTGGGCGATGATGAAGGGGTCGTTGACCCAGGAGATGTCACGCATGAGCAGCGCGGGGTTGTGGTCCATGAAGTCGTAGAGTTCGCGGGTACCGAGGGCGAGTGAGGCGACTGAGCGTCCGGGCTCGACCTGTTTGAGGGAGTTGTCGATGACGCCGGCTTCGATGAGTCCTTTCATGCCGCCGGTGAAGGCCTCGGAGTGTACGCCGAGGTGCTTGTGGTCGTAGAGTGAGTGGAGCACCGCATTGGGGATGGCGCCGACACCGACCTGGAGGACGGCGCCGTCGGGGATGAGTTCGGCGATGGCTTTGCCGATATAGAGTTCTTTTTCGCTGGGGACGATGTCGGGGGTCTCGGCGAGGGGATCGTCGACTTTGACGACGGCGTCGAAGCGCGACATATGGATGACGGAGTCACCGTAGGTGAAGGGCATCAGCGGGTTGATCTGGGCGATGATAATCTTGGCGACTTCGACGGCCGAGGGGGTGAGGTCTGACGAGACGCCGAACGAGACGTAGCCGTCTTTGTCGGGCATTGAGCAGTTGACGAAAGCGACGTCGAGCTTTATGGTGCCGTCGCGGAAGAGCTGCGGCACCTGACCGAAGAAACGGGGCGTCGTTGTGGCATAGCCCTGGTTGACCCAGCCGCGCACGGCGTTGGAGACGAAGAATGAGTCGATGAGGAACGAATCTTTGAGCGCGGGGTCGCAGAGGGGCGATATGCGGCGCCCCATGGCGAAGGCGTTGTAAAGCACTACGTCGCGGAGTTCGTCACCGCGCCGGGCAAGAGCCGCGATGAGAGCCTCGGGTATCGAACTGCTGCCCTGAACAAACACATTGTCGCCGCTTTTGACTAGACGGACTGCCTCGTCGGCCGTCATAAATCTGCATTCTTTCTTATCTGTTTCCATATCGTCAGCAAAATTAGCGGTTTTCGGTGGTTTATCATAATAAAAGGCGGCCCTCGGGTCGCCTTTTAGTTGAATTATGTCGCAATTTGGTTATTTGACAAGTACTTTGGTGACTTTGTTGCCCTGACGACGGATATAGAGACCGGCGGCGGGGTTTTCAACGCGCTGACCGTTGAGGTTGTAGTATTCGACGTGAGCGTCGGCGTTATCTTCGACGATGACGTCTTCGACACCTGTCGAAACGTGGGTAGGATTAAGTTCTGTACCATAGACCTTGAGGTCGCGGACCTTGATGCCCCAGCCGGTGTTGAGCGCCTTTGTCGTGCGGAGAGTCACATAGCGGTGCTTGCAGAGGGGATCTTGGATGAAATAGTGCTGGGTGTTGTTTGCTGTGGGAGTGAAGACTTTGTCCTGATAGGGATAAACAGCGGTCTGAGCGGCGAGAGCGTTTGCGCCGAGTTCGGCAGGAGCGGCTGCTGTCAGCGAAACGGTGAAGTCTGTTGCATAGGCACCTTCGAAGAGCAGGTCGATAGCCTCGATATAGTATTCGGCACCGAGGTCATAGATGAGATAGTGTTCTTCGGTGTTGCCGCAAGCCCATTCGAGCTGAGAGTTGCGATCGGCGTCGGTGACGTTTTCGACTGTACCGCCCTGGATATTTTCAGTGTCAGTTACACCGGCTTTGCCTGCGATAAGGTTCTCAGCCTCGGGGCTGGCGATAGCATAGACAGATACAGATGCTTTAAGACCATCGGCTTCGGCGGTAATAATGCGCTCGCCTTTGAGAGTCTCGATTGAGAAGACGTTGCCTTCGAAAATGACATCGTCACCACCTTCGACACTATATTTTACACCGTCGGCGGGGAGGTAATGGCCTTCGGTATCCTTAGCGATTGCTGTGAGAATAACTTTCTCGCCAATCATGACATGGCTCTTAGAAACCGAGAGGGTAAGGTCGGCAGCTTCGCCGATAACGGGCGACTCATGTTCCATGCCCCAATTGGTGTAAGGAGTGCGAGAGTCGATACCGCCGCCGTTGTAAGCGAAGTAGTGAGAGATAGCTGCGAAGGAATAGCGGACCCCTATAACGTGCCCGAGGCCGCTTGGGGCGGCCTCGGGGGTGGTATGTCGGGGGTTGAAACCCGATGCTATTCCTCTGTTTTGTCGATTACCGTCAGCGCGGTTGTCGCTGCGGCGGGGTCGGTCGCCTCGGCGGCGGCTGCCTTCGTTTTTGACTTGCGGCGTTTCTTGGGCTTGGCTGCCTTGGGCTGCTGCTCGGCCGTCGTCTCGTCGTCGGCCTCGGCGCCGCGGTTTTTCTCTTTGTTCTTAAGTTTAGTCGTCGACGATGTGCCTTCGTCTTTTTCGTCGCGCAGGTTGATTTCGTTGCGGTCTTTGTCGAGCACGCGATACTGGAGGTAGGCGAGCGATTCGTCGGCCATGACTTTGAAGTTGCGGCCGAGCTCGCTGCGCCAGCGGCGGTAGAGCGAGTTGAAGAGTCCGCGTTTGATGTATGCCTCGACAAATGGGTGGACATACATGACGAAGTTCTTGATGCCGAGCCCGTTGACGAGGTAGTCGAGTTTTTCGCGCAGGGTGTCGGTGAAGAGCAGCGAGGGCTGCACCTCGCCTTTGCCGCCGCACGAGAACATGGCAGCCACGGCTACGAACATAATGTGAATGAATGATTTTCGCATAGTTTGATAGTTTTTGAAAGGTTTGTATAATAAAAAGAGGGCGTGACAAGACACTCGGAATCCGATTGTGTCTTGACACGCCCTTGCTTATAACTTTACTTTACCGGAGCTTCTGCCATTGTCTTCTTGAGCAGTTCCCAGAAAGGAGCCACTGTAGAGATGAGGCAACGCTCTGGTGTGGTGTGCGGCGAACGCATTGTAGGACCGAGCGAAACCACGTCGAGGTGCGGATATTTGCCCAGGATAACCGAGCATTCCAATCCTGCATGGTCAACCTGCTCGATTGCGTCCTCATTGAACAGTTCGCGATAGTTCTTTTCGAGCAACTGGAGTATCTCGCTGTCGGTGTTGGGGTCCCAACCGCCATACTCTCCGCTCATCTCAACCTTCATGCCTGCCATCGAGAATGTCGACTCCAGAGTTGTGGCAATGTAGTCGCGCATGCTCTCTCTTGACGAACGTGCGAGCAGCTTGAAGTAAGCGTGGCCGCCATTGATGTCGATAATGGCGAGGTTTGACGATGTCTCCACTACCGACGGGAACACCGGAATCATGCGGAGCACACCGTTGTGGCATCCGTAGATGGCGTCGAGCAGGTTGTCCTGAATCTCCTCGGGCACCTCAGTTGCGGGCGTTTCAACGTCCTCAGCGAAGAACTGTATGTTCTCTTCGATGGTGCGATACTCGTTGTTGAACAAAGCGCACCACTCGGCTACGGCTTCCTTCAGAGCCTCAACGTTCTCCTTTGGCAGTGTGAGCACAGTCTCGCACTCGAACGGTATGGCGTTGCGCATGTTGCCGCCGTGCCATGTGGCGAGGCGTGCTCCGTACTCGGCGATTGCCTCATGTACAAAACGTGCCATGAGCTTGTTGGCATTGCCGCGTCCCTCGTTAATCTCCAAGCCCGAGTGTCCGCCCTTCAATCCCTTGATAACAACCTTGACGGCAGCGTCGTCCTTGTCGGTCTCCACTTCCTTATATTCTAGTGTGGCTGTGATGTCGAC
>CALZQD010000007.1 GCA_945828175.1 uncultured Bacteroidales bacterium
GCTCTCGACACCTGGGAGACGAAGCTCAGAAAGAATAAGAAGCAGGCTCCGGAGGAGTTGGAGGAGATGCAGTCGCGCCTGATTATGATGCGCAATATGCTCGAGAGGGTTGAGAAAATCGAGATTATCGACTCGCTCGTTGTCGACGCCAACGATTTCTTCACCCACTACCGCCTGTCGCGTTCGACGGGCCACCTCGTGCCTGCGGCCGAGGCCGACATCGACGCGGCCACGGTGGTCTACCGCCCCGAAAACAACGGCGAGCTGATATGGGCCGAGGCCGATACGACGGGTACGCTCAGGCTTATGAGCGCCCAGATTCTCGACGACGGCACAACCGACACTCCCCGTCATCTCGACGATGAGCTCGCCGGAGGCGGCAACGCCGACTACCCGTTCCTGATGTCTGACGGCATGACGCTCTACTTCGCCGCCGACGGCGAAAATTCGCTCGGAGGCTACGACATATTCCTGACTCGCCGCAACGACGACGGCTTCTTCCAGCCGCAGAACATCGGCATGCCCTACAACTCGCCCTACGACGACTATATGCTCGCCATCGACGAATCGACGGGCATAGGCTGGTGGGCGACAGACCGCAACCGCATACCGGGCAAGGTGACGATATATGTCTACATCACCTCGCCGACGCGCGTCAACGTCGATGTCGACGACCCGGCGCTCGCCGACCTGGCACGCATAAGCTCAATCGCCGCAACGCAGACGCCCGGCAAGGACTACTCGGCTATCCGCGAGCGTATTGCCTCGATCGACGACGGCCGCCACAGCGTCAAGACCCTCCACGCAGCCTTTGAGATAGCTCTCGGCAACGGCCGCATCGCCCACAGCCTCGACGACTTCTCTAACGCCCGCGCCCGCAAGGCGATGGAAGAGCTGCTGGCCAACCGCGCCGAGCGCGAGAAGGCGACAAACGAGCTCGAGGGTCTGCGCGACAGATACCGCGCCGGCGACCGCTCTACGACCCCGCGCATCGAGGAGCTCGAAGACATAGTGCTCTACCTCGACTTGGCCATGCCGGCGCTGCGCAACAAGGTCGTGCGACTCGAGAACGCCTCGCATTAAACCGCGGGACAAATCACCAAGAATTTTAACCAATCACCATAATACCACACCACACACAGCAATGGAACTAACAATAATCCTCATCGCTATCGTCGCAGTCGTAGCCTTAGGCGTCTTTTTCTACTACTGCCCCTTCTTCCTGTGGATTTCGGCGCGCGCCAGCGGCGTCAGAATCTCGCTCGTACAGCTCGTGCTTATGCGCATCCGCAATGTGCCGGCCAACATCATCGTGCGCGCCCTCATCGAGGCCCACAAGGCCGGACTCAAGGAAGTCACCCGCGACGACCTCGAGGCCCACTACCTCGCCGGCGGCAACGTCACCAAAGTCGTCGACGCCCTTGTCTCAGCCTCTAAAGCCAATATCGACCTCACCTTCAAGATGGCAACGGCCATCGACCTCGCGGGCCGCAACGTCTTCGAGGCCGTGCAGATGAGCGTCAACCCCAAAGTCATCGACACACCGCCCGTCACGGCCGTAGCCAAAGACGGCATCCAGCTGATAGCCAAGGCCCGCGTCACCGTGCGCGCCAACATACGCCAGCTCGTCGGCGGCGCCGGCGAAGACACCGTGCTCGCCCGCGTCGGCGAGGGCATAGTCTCGTCGATCGGCTCGTCGGAGAGCCACAAGCAGGTGCTCGAGAATCCCGACTCGATCTCGAAGCTCGTACTCAAGAAAGGCCTCGACTCGGGCACAGCTTTCGAGATACTCTCGATCGACATCGCCGACATCGACATAGGCCGCAACATCGGCGCCACCCTGCAAATCGACCAGGCCCAGGCCGACAAGAACATCGCCCAGGCCAAGGCCGAGGAGCGCCGCGCCATGGCCATCGCCCTCGAGCAGGAGATGAAAGCCAAGGCTCAGGAAGCCCGCGCAAAGGTCATCGAGGCCGAGGCCGAGCTGCCGCGCGCCATGGCCCAGGCATTCCTCTCGGGCAACCTCGGCGTGATGGACTACTACCGCCTCAAAAACATGGAGGCCGACACGACGATGCGCGAGTCCATCGCCCGGCCCGACAACGGCCCGGCCAAGATAACCAAATAAAAGCCGGCGGAGGTCATCATGACAGAATTTCTGATAGCACTGGCAACGCTCATCATCGGCTACGTCGTCTACAGCCGCGTCTGCGCGCGCGTCTTCGGCGTCGACCCCAAGCGCAAGATGCCGGCCGAGACCAAATACGACGGCGTCGATTTCATGCCGCTGCCGACGTTGAACGTCTTTCTGATACAGTTTCTCAACATCGCCGGCCTGGGCCCGATTTTCGGCGCCATCATGGGCGTCAAGTTCGGTCCGGCGGCCTTCATCTGGATTGTCGCCGGCACGATATTCGCCGGAGCAGTCCACGACTTCATGTCGGGCATGATGTCGATTCGCGGCGACGGCGCCTCGCTGCCCGAAATCATCGGCCACGAGCTCGGCATGACGGCCCGCCAGCTGATAAATGTCGTGTCGGTCGTGCTGCTGATACTCGTCGGCGCCGTGTTCATCCTGACGCCCGCCGACCTCATCGCCGGCATGACGCCCGCGTCGCTCAACACCACCTTCTGGATCTGCGCCATCTTCGCCTACTACATCATGGCCACACTGCTGCCCATCAACGAGCTGATAGGCAACTTCTACCCGGTCTTCGGCCTGGCACTGCTGTTCATGGCCATAGGCGTCGGCGGCTACATCATCTTCGGCCCGGTCGAACTGAACATCGACATGGCGTCGGAGGCGTCGTGGCACGTCGGCTCGCAGGCCGTCTTCCCGATGATGTTCGTCAGCATCGCCTGCGGCGCCATCTCGGGCTTCCACGCCACCCAGTCGCCGATGATGGCCCGCTGCCTCAAGAACGAGAGCCTGGCGCGGCCGATATTCTACGGCGCTATGGTCGCCGAGGGCATCGTCGCCCTCATCTGGGCCGCCGCTGCCATCGCCTTCACCGGAGGCTATCAGGGACTTAACGACTATATGGCCGACGGAGGCACCGCGGGCTCGCTCGTCCACGACATATCGCTCGGCTGGCTCGGCACCGCCGGCGGCATCCTGGCCATCTTCGGCGTCATCGCCGCCCCGATAACGACGGGCGACACGGCCCTGCGTTCGGCTCGACTCATCACCGCCGACTTCTTCAAGGTCGGACAGTCGAAGTTCAGCGGACGTCTGCTCGTCAGCCTGCCGCTGTTCGCCCTTACTTTTGCCGTGATGCTGATAGACTACAATATACTATGGCGTTACTTCGCGTGGGTCAATCAGACCCTATCGGTCTTCACCCTCTGGGCCATCACCGTCTGGCTCGCCCGTCACCGCAAAGCCTACGTCACCAGCCTCGTGCCCGCACTGTTCATGACCATCATCTGCGTGAGCTATATCTTCTACGCCCCCTCGCCCGAAGGTTTCGGACTGCCGCTGCCCGCGGCAAGCGGCATCGCGGCCGCAGTCGCCTTGGCGTCTGTAGCGATGTTTGTCAGATACCTGCGCGTGAGCGTGGCCGAACGAATCGTCAAAGAAACCCTCTGAATGAATATTAAAGAAGTATTAGGAGACAATCGCAAATATACATTCCACAGCCACACCCAGTTCTGTGACGGCCGCGCGACGATGGACGACTTCGCCCGCGAGGCCGTCGCCGAGGGCTTTACCCACTACGGCTTCTCGCCGCACTCGCCGGTGCCGATAGCGTCGCCCTGCAACATGGGCTTCGACGACGTACCGGCATACCTGGCCGAGGTCGAGCGCATACGTTCGGTCTACGGCGACCGTGTAAGATTCTACGCCGGCATGGAGGTCGACTACCTCGGCCCGGAGTGGGGTCCGTCGTCGGAGTATTTCAGAAACCTCGGGCTCGATTTCGCCATCGGCTCGGTGCATTTCATCCCCGACCTCGAGGGCGAGTATGTCGACATCGACGGCCGCTTCGAGAGCTTCAGGATGAAGATGGAGCGCCACTTCGACAACAACATCCGCTACGTCGTCGAGACCTTCTACCGCAGCTCGCGCGAGATGCTCGCCGCCGGCGGCTTCGACATCATCGGCCACTTCGATAAAATCGGCCAGAACGCCTCATACTGGCAGCCGGGAATCGAAGACGAGCCCTGGTACCGCGAGCTTGTCGACGACCTCGTCGGCCGCATAATCGCCTCGGGCGTCACGGTCGAAATCAACACCAAAGCCTATGTCGAGCACGGCCGCCTCTTCCCCGACCCGCGCCATCTGCGCCGCCTCGCCGAAGCCGGCGTACCCCTCATCGTCAACAGCGACGCCCATGTGCCGGCACTAATCGACGCCTCGCGCGACGTGGCCTTCAGACTCATCGACAGCCTATGACAGAACTCGAACTACTCGCCCCGGCCAAAAACGCCGAGACCGCCATCGCGGCCATCAACCACGGCGCCGACGCCGTATACATAGGCGCGCCCGCCTTCGGAGCCCGCGCAGCCGCCGGCAACAGCGTCGACGACATCGCCGCAGTCGTCGACTATGCCCACCGATTCAACGTCAGGGTGTTCGTCACCCTCAACACCATACTCTACGACAACGAGGTCAGCGACGCCGTGGCTCTCGCCAGCAAACTCTACCGCATCGGCGTCGACGCCCTCATCGTGCAGGACATGGCACTCCTCGGCGACGATATGCCGCCGATAGCCGTACACGCCAGCACCCAGTGCGACACGCGCGACCCCGCGAAGGCGCGCTTTCTCGCCGACGCCGGTTTCAGCCGCATCGTCCTCGCACGCGAGCTCTCGCTCGACGAAATCAGGGCCGTCCGCGAGGCTACCGACGCCGACCTCGAGGCCTTCGTCCACGGGGCGCTCTGCGTCAGCTACAGCGGCGACTGCTACGCCAGCCTGCTCGCCACGGGCCGCAGCGCCAACCGCGGCGAGTGCGCCCAGATGTGCCGCCTGCCCTACCGGCTCACCGACGCCTCGGGCAAAGACCTGATGCCCGAAGCCCACTATCTGTCGCTGCGCGACATGAGCCGCATCGACCGCCTGCGCGACATGGCCGATGCCGGCATCTGCTCGTTCAAAATCGAGGGACGCCTCAAAGACGTGGCCTACGTCAAGAACACCGTCGCCGCCTACAGCCGTGCGCTCGACGCCGTCGTGGCCTCGGCGCCCGACCGTTTCCGCCGCTCGTCGGCCGGGCGGGTCGAACTCACGTTCAAGCCCGACCTCGGCAAGACTTTCAACCGCGGCTACACCGACTATTTTCTCAACCCGGCCGAACGCCGCAGCTGTCGCATAGCCTCGACGGCGACGCCGAAGTGGATCGGTCAGCCCGTCGGTACTGTCCGCCGCGCCGAGGGCAAGAAGCTGACCCTCAGCCTCGACCGGCCGCTGAATAACGGCGACGGACTCGGCTACTTCGACCGCGACGGCCGCTTCAACGGCTTCAGGGTCAACCGCGCCGAGGGTTCGACCGTCATCGCCGCCGCGCCGGTCGACATTGCCCCCGGCACACGCCTCTACCGCAACCGCGACAAGGCCTTCGATGACATGATGGGCGGCGAGACAGCCCGTCGCACAATCGCGCTGTCGATGACTCTCACGCCCGTTCCCGACGGTCGTATCGCCCTGAGCATCACCGACACCCGCGGCAACGAGGTCACGGCCACAGCCGAGGCCCCCGCCGAAAGGGCCCGCGGCGACCAGAGCGAGCCGCGCAGTAGAGTGATGTCGAAGCTCGGCGACACAATCTACACCCTCGAGTCGCTCGACGACGGCCTCGGCGACCGCTTCGTCCCCGCATCGGTGCTGACAGCACTGCGCCGCCGCGCCATAGCCCTGCTCGACTCGGCCCAGCTGATGCGCTACCGCCGCGAGCAGCGCCGCCGGCCGGCCGAAAACGTCCCGGCGAGCGGCAAGAGCGTCGGTTATGACGCCAACGTCGCCAACCGCCGCGCCGCCCGTTTCTACAAAGAGCGCGGCATCGACGTCAGCCGCAAAGCCCTCGAGGTCGAGCGTCCGCGACCCGACGAGGAGATTCGCGTGATGACGACGCGCTACTGCCTGCGACGCGAGCTCGGATGCTGTCTGCGAGAGCCGGCGGCAACAAAATTGCCCCGCGGCTTGTTCCTTTTATCAGGAAACAACCGCTACCGCCTCGACTTCGACTGCTGCAATTGCGAAATGCACGTCGTCAGAGTTGCAGGAAACGCCGAAATCCATTAACTTTGCACATCACTTCATCACTGTCTCAAACTAATATGGATAACCAGCCCGAAAACATAAACGACAGCAAGATAAACGAGTCTGCCACAGAGCGTAAGCCTGCCAACCGCAAAAGCCTTATATGGCTCATCGGCGCAGCCGCCGTAATGATTATAGCCGCTGCCATCTTCGGCATCTCGGCCTACCGCAACAACAAGGCTCTCGAAGAAGCCCAGAACGAGAAAGAACAGCTCATGCTCGACAAGGAGAAGCTTAAGCTCGACCGCGACTTCGACGACCTCAACCGCGAGTTCGCCCAGTTTGAAAACTCGCGCTCGCTCATCATGGACGACTCTGTCAAACGCGCCCTGACAGAGAAATACGAGACCGCCCGCCTGCAGGTCGAGGCTCTCCAGCAAGAGCTTAAGAACCAGAAGCAAAAGAGCGCCGCCGAAATCGCCAAACTCAAGAGCGAGATCGAGACCCTCCGCGCCCTCCTACGCCACTACGTCGAGGAAATCAACCGCCTCAATCAGGAGAACGAGGCCCTGCGCACCGAAAACGCCCAGATCAAAGACCAGAACGCCCGCCTCAACGACAAAGTCGTCGAGACCTCGCGCCGCAACGAGCAGCTCAGCGAGCGCATGACCCTCGCCGAGAAGCTCAACGTCACCGGCCTGATGTTCAGCGCGCTCAACAAGAAGGGCCGCCCGGAGAAGAAGATTCAGAAAGCGCGCCAGCTGATGGTGTCGTTCACCATACCGCAGAACAACTCGACGCCTGTCGGCGAGAAGACCATCTATCTGCGCATCATCTCGCCCTCGGGCCAGCTCCTCGGCAACGGCGGCAGCTTCACCTTCGAGGACGCCACCCTGCGCTGCACCTCAAAGAAAATAATCGAATACGCGGGCGAGGAAATCGGCGGCATCACAATCTACTGGGACATCGACACCGCCCTGACGCCCGGCGAATACACCGTCGAACTCTTCGCCGACAACTACCGTCTGGCAAGCCGCTCGTTCGACGTCAAATAACACCCCGTCACCATGAGCGTGATTTCAGAACTATGGAACGACTGCTACAGCGCGGTCAACGGCATCGAAGTCAATACCGTGTCGTCGATCTACCGGCTGCTGCTGAGTATGCTTCTCGGCAGCATCGTCGGCTATGAGCGCAAGCGCAAGGGGCAGTCGGCCGGCGTCCGCACATTCTCGCTCATTGCCATGGGCGCCACTCTGGCGATGCTGCTCTCGATCTACGTCCCGCAGGAATACATGGGTCTGAAAAACGGCGACCCGGGCCGTATCGCAGCCCAGGTCATCACCGGCATCGGCTTCCTCGGCGCCGGCGCCATCATTCAGATGAAAGGCTCGGTGCGCGGACTGACGACTGCCGCCGGCATATGGATGGTGGCGACGATAGGTATGGGCGTCGGCGTCGGCATGTACTGGGTGTCGGTCGCCGCCACGGCTCTGATACTCTTCATCCTGGTACAGCTCGAGCGCATCGAGCACCGCATCAGCCTCGGCTCTGAGTCGCGCATCATCCGCATCAAGCTCGGATGCATCCTCACCGACATCTCGAAATACCGCGAGGTGATGCAGCGCCGCCACATCGACCTCAACAATTTCTTCGTCGAATATGACTACGTCGCCGGCGAGACCCGCCTCAACCTCGTGGTCATCATCAAGGAATCGACCGACTATATCGAGCTCTTCTCTGAGTTCGAGAAGCTATATCCCACTCAGGCCATAACCCTCACAAACCAGCTAAACATCTGACACGACCGACATGAATATCGAAGGACTGATCTCAGACCTGGCCTTTATCCTCCTGCTCGGGGCAGCCGTCACAATCCTCTTCAAATGGATAAAGCAGCCCGTCGTGCTCGGTTATATCGTCGCCGGTTTTCTCGCGAGCCCCCACTTCACCTATTTGCCGTCGGTCACGACCGAGAGCAACATCGACTTCTGGGCCGAAATCGGCATCGTCGTGCTGCTTTTCTCGCTCGGCCTCGAGTTCAGCTTCAAGAAGCTCGTCAACTCGGGCGGCGCGGCCATCGTAACGGCCCTCATCATCGTCGGCGGCATGATGGGCGCGGGCTACGCCATAGGCCATGTGCTCGATTTCAACTATATCAACAGCCTCTTCCTCGGCGGCATGCTCTCGATGTCGTCGACGACCATAATCATCAAGGCTTTCAACGACCTGGGCCTCCGTCAGCAGAAATTCGCCTCGCAGGTGCTCGCCGTGCTCATCGTCGAAGACCTCTTCGCCGTGGTGATGATGGTGATACTGTCGTCGATCGCCGTCAACAACAGCGTCGAGGGCACCGAAATGCTCTACAGCATCGGCAAACTCATCTTCTTCCTCGTAATCTGGTTCCTCACAGGCGTCTACATCCTGCCGAGCCTGCTCAACCGCTGGCGCCGCTTCCTCAATAACGAGACGCTGCTCATCGTCTCGATGGGCCTCTGCCTCGGCATGGCCGTCTTCTCGGTCTACTGCGGTTTCTCGCTGGCTCTTGGGGCCTTCGTCATGGGTTCGGTGCTCGCCGGCACGAGCTACGCCGAGCGCATCGAGAGCGTCGTCACCCCGGTCAAAGACCTCTTCGGCTCGGTGTTCTTCATCTCGGTGGGCATGATGGTGCAGCCCGATATCCTCGTCGAATACTGGTGGCCTATCCTCATACTGTCGGCCGTCGTCATCGTCGGTATGATAGTCTTCGGCACCTTCGGCATGCTCGTCACGGGTCAGACGCTCAAGGTCGCCATCCAGTCGGGCTTCTCGCTCACGCAGATAGGCGAATTCGCCTTCATCATCGCCACACTCGGCATGAGCCTCGGCGTGCTCAAGCCGACGCTCTACCCCATCGTCGTCGCTGTGTCGGTCATCACGACCTTCCTTACACCTTATTTTATAAAGATGGCGCTGCCGGCCTATAACCTCGTCGAGCGCCACCTGCCGGGCAAGCTGCGCTTCCTCATCGACCGCTATCAGAAAGAGGCGTCGAAAGACAGCGCCGGCGGCAATCCCTGGCACGAAACTATCGCCAAATATCTGTGGCCCACGGTGGTCTACGCCATCATCCTCATCGGCATCGTCATCGTCTGCCAGCGCTATCTGCGCCCCTGGCTCGACGGCATCGCCGGCGGCTGGGCCAACTTCATCTTCGTGCTGACTACCGTGGCGCTGATGTCGCCATTCCTGATGGTGATGATGACACCGCTGACGCGCTACGGCGACAACGCCGGCGGCAACGGCCACACAAACAACATTCCCCGCCTGGTAATCACCATCTTCCGCTACGTCATCGCCCTGACTTTCGTCTACTACGCCGTCACGGCGGCCTACTCGGCCCGCGTCGGCGCCTGGGCCTCGCTGGTCATAATCCTTGTGATAGCGCTCGTCTTCTCTCACAAGCTGCGCAGCCGCATGTCGCGCATGGAATCGAAATTCTTCGACAACCTCAACGAGCGAGAACTGCGCCGCAGCGGCAAGAATAACAATGTCGTCAGCGACCTCCATCAGGCCTTCATGACCGTCGGCGCCGGCTGCCGCTTCGTCGGCGAGCGCCTCGCCGACTCAAACCTGCGCCACCGCTTCGGCGTCAACGTCGTCAGCATTCAGCGCGGCCAGAAGGTCATACCCATCCCCGGCGGCAACAACCGCCTCTTCCCCGGCGACGTCATCGGCGTCATCGGCACAGACGAACAGCTCGAGGCACTACTGCCTGCCATCGAGGTCGAGCTGCCGCCCGAGAGCGGCGTCCGCCCCGAGATAAAGCTGACGAGTATCCTGCTCTCTGAGTCGTCGCCGCTGGTCGACCGCACCCCGCTGTCGTCGTCGCTGCGCGACAACTATAACGCCATCGTCGTGGCCGTCCACCGCGGCGACGAGTTCATCGACTCGAATCCCAACCTTGTCTTCAAGCCCGGCGACATCATCTGGGCTGTCGGAGACGTCAAGAAACTTAACACCCTCAAATAAGCCAACAATTTTCAAACCAATCATTATGAGCGACCAAAGATACAACATGCGCGGTGTCTCGGCATCGAAAGAAGACGTCCACAATGCAATCAAAAATGTCGACAAAGGCATTTTCCCGGGCGCATTCTGCAAAATCATCCCCGACATTCTCGGCGGCGACAAAGAGTATTGCAACATAATGCACGCCGACGGCGCCGGCACCAAATCGTCACTCGCCTACGCCTACTGGCGCGAGACAGGCGACCTCTCGGTCTGGAAAGGCATCGCCCAGGACGCGCTGATAATGAACATCGACGACCTCCTCTGCGTCGGCGCCACCGACGGCATCCTCCTCTCGTCGACCATAGGCCGCAACAAGAACCTCATCCCCGGCGATGTCATCTCGGCCATCATCAACGGCACCGAGGAGCTCCTCGCCGAGCTGCGCAAGCTCGGCGTCGGCATTTACTCGACCGGCGGCGAGACTGCCGACGTGGGCGACCTCGTGCGCACGATCATCGTCGACAGCACCGTCACCTGCCGCATGCGCCGCGACCGCGTCATCGACAACTCGAACATCAAGGCGGGCGACGTCATCGTGGGCCTCTCGTCATATGGCAAAGCCACCTACGAGAAGGAATACAACGGCGGCATGGGCAGCAACGGCCTGACATCGGCCCGCCACGACGTATTCGCCAAATATATCGCCGAGAAATATCCTGAGACCTTCGACTCGGCCATCCCCTATGAGCTTGTCTACTCGGGCAGCCGCCACCTCACCGACGCCGTCGAAGGCACAGGCCTCGACGCCGGCAAGCTCGTGCTCTCGCCCACACGCACTTATGCCCCGGTCATCAAGACGATGCTCGACCGCATCCGTCCGGCCATCGACGGCATGATACACTGCTCGGGCGGTGCCCAGACAAAGATTCTGAACTTCGTCGGCAATCTCCACGTTATTAAAGACAACCTCTTTGACGTGCCGCCGCTCTTCGACCTCATTCAGCGCGAGTCAAAGACCGACTGGAAAGAAATGTATAAAGTCTTCAACATGGGTCACCGCATGGAAATATATCTCGATCCCGCCTACGCCGACGAAGCCATCGCCATCAGCCGCTCTTATGGCATCGACGCCCGCGTCATCGGCCGTGTCGAAGCCTCTGACAGCCGCCGCCTGACCATCGTGTCAGACAAAGGCACATTTGAATATTAGTAAGCTCCCGTCATCGTGAAACGCCCGGCTATCATATGGTTATCTTCGCTTCTGCTCTTTATCGCCGCTGCCTGCGGCGGCAAAGGTGCGGCATCTGACAGTCGGGACAATACGGCAACCGACAGCGACGGCGTCGTCGCGGCCGACTCGGTGATGATGTCGCTCGAACTGCCCGACGACACCCTGCGCGCCGTGACGCTCTATGGCCCGACATCTTATTTCATCTACCGCGGCCAGCCGATGGGCTACGACTACACCCTCGTCAGCGAGCTCGCCCGCGACTGCGGACTCGTGCTCGACCTCAAGGTCGCCGGCAGCCTGACGGCGGCGGTCGCCATGCTCGATTCGGGCAAGGTCGACCTCATCGCCTACAACGTGCCTATCACGACCCACTACAAGCAGTTCGTCCTCCCCTGCGGACCCGAGACCTACACGATCCAGATGCTCGTGCAGAACAAAGTCAAGGGCCGCGCGCCCGTCAGCGACGTCACCGGCCTGGTCGGCAAGGAGGTCTGGGTCATCGACGACTCGAAATATCTGCGGCGCCTCGAGAACCTCAACGAGGAGCTCGCCGGCGGCATCGAAATCGAAACCGTCAGCGGCGATTCGGCCACAGCCGAAGACCTCATAGCCGAGGTCTATTCGGGCGAGATACCCATGACGGTAGTCGACAGCGACATAGCGCGCCTCAACGAGACTTACTATCATGGTCTCGACATCTCGACGCCCGTCAGCATGCCCCAGCGCGCCTCGTGGGCCGTCGCCCCGGGCAAGGACGCCCTGGCCGAATCGATCAACGCCTGGTTTGCCCAGGAGAGGCCGCGCAACACAAGTGACGAGCTGCTCAAGCGCTACTTCGAGATGAGCAAGACCGAGCCCTACAAGGCCTTCGACTTCTCGAAAGGCTATATCTCGAAATACGACAACATCTTCAAGAAATATGCCGACGCCGCCGGCTGGGACTGGCGCATGCTCGCCGCACAGTCGTATGTCGAGAGCCGCTTCAACCCGCGGGCAATGTCGTGGGTCGGCGCGCGCGGACTCATGCAGATAATGCCATCGACCGCACGAGGCTACGGCTATAAGGTCGGCCAACTGTCGAACCCCGACACGAGCGTGCGCATCGCCGCCCGCCTCAACAAAGACATCGACGGCTATCTCATCGACCTGGTGCCCAACGACAACGAGCGCATAAAATTCGCCATCGCGGCCTACAACTGCGGCATCGCCCACATCTACGACGCCATCGCCCTGGCGAAGAAATACGGCCTCGACCCGCAGAAATGGGACGGCAACGTCGAGAAAGCCATGCTGATGAAGTCAAACCCGCGATACTACAACGACCCCGTCGTCAAATACGGCTACGCCCGAGGCTCAGAGACATCGGCCTACGTCAAGCAGATAATGCGCTTCTACCAGAACGCCGTCCGCGAAATCCCGGCCTGAAGCAATGCACAATTCAAAATTCACAATGCACAATTATAACCATTAGACCAATTAGACTAATTAGACCAATAACCCAATTCAAAATTATTATTTTATGCGAAAAAACTTTTTAACCGTCGCGCTCATCTGCACACTCTGCGGCGCGCTCACTCTTCCCTCGTGTATCGGCAGCTTCGGCCTTACTAACAAGCTCTTGACCTGGAACCGCCACATCGACAACAAGTTTGTCAACGAGCTCGTGTTCTTCGCTTTCTGGATTCTCCCCGTCTATGAAGTCTCGGGCCTCGCCGACCTCCTCGTCCTCAACAGCATCGAATTCTGGAGCGGCACAAACCCCGTCACCAAAGAAAAGAAGATCGTCAAGGGCAACGACGGCCGCTATATCGTCGAATGCGACGGCAAGGGCTACACCATCACCAGCGAGAACGACGGCTCTGTCGCACGCCTCGACTTCAACGAAGAAGAGCGTTCATGGAGCTACGTCGTTGACGGCGAACGCCACACCCTCTTCACCTTCGTCGACGACACCCACGTCAAAATGCCCGCTCCCGACGGCACGTTCATGACCGTCGAGCTCTCAGACAACGGCGTCCTCGCCTACCAGCACAGCGTCATGGGCGCCACCCTCGCAATGCGCTAACCGCCTCAACCGATTAAAGACACTAAGGTCAATTAAGGTCATTAAGGTCACTCTTCAACACGACCTTAATGACCTTAATGACTTTAATGACCCTACCCAGCAGCTTGCCCTTGTCGCAAATTTTGGCTAATTTTGCAGCATGAATTTTGCTAAGATACGTCAGTCAATCAAACCCTGGATGCTGCCGATTGCGATGCTCGGCGGCATACTCTTTCATGACTTCATCGACAAGATACAATTCCTCTCGCCATACCTCATCTTCGTGATGCTCCTCATCACCTACTGCCGCGTCAGGCCCAAGGAATTCAAGGTTACAAGCCTCTCATGGGGCCTGCTGAGCGTACAGATAGGCGCCGCCATCGCCTCATACCTCCTCCTCGCGCCCGTCAACATCGATCTCGCCCAGGGCACGATGATATGCTTCCTCTGCCCCACCGCCACCGCCGCACCCGTCATCACCGGTATGCTCGGCGGCAGCGTGCCGCGCCTGGCGACGTTCTCGATAATCTCAAACGTCTCCGTCGCCATCCTCGCGCCAATGCTGTTCAGCATCATCGGCTCGCACGGCACCGAGATGTCGTTTATCGACGGCTTCCTCATCATCGCCTCGAAAGTCGGACCGCTCATCATCGCGCCGCTCGCCTTAGCCTTCCTACTGCTGGCCACGGCGCCCAAGGTCCACCACGCCATCGCCACGCGCCAGTCGCTGTCGTTCTACATCTGGGCCGTCACGCTCTTAATTGTCGTCGGACGCGCCGTCAGCTTCGTCCTCGCCGAGCCCGCCGACCGCATCCCCGAGATGATAGGCCTCGGTGTGCTCTCGCTCGCCGCCTGCCTCATACAGTTTGCCGCCGGCAGGATTATCGGCCGCGCCTGCGGCGACAAAATCGCCGGCGCCCAGGGTCTCGGTCAGAAAAACACAGTCCTCGCCATCTGGATGGCCTTGACATACTTAAACCCCATATCCTCAGTCGCTCCGGCTGCATATATCGCCTGGCAGAACACCATCAACTCGCTGCAGCTCGTCAGCAAGACGCGGCAAAACAAGCCGGCCGCAGAAAACCGATAAACATTATCAGCCAACCACGCGTTAAAAATATAAAATGAATCATCATGAACAGCATGTTTGAAATACTCATGGGCCTGCCGCTTTTCAGAGGCGTCACTCATGAACGCATGGCCGAAACTGTCGGAATGGCCAAATTCCATTTTCTGAAATATCTCCACGGCGAAGAGATAGTCGCGGCCGGCTCGCCCTGTACCCACATAAAATTTATCATCTCGGGCTGCGCGCGCTCGACCATCGTCAACTCCGACGGCCGTTTCAGCGTCAGCCAGACCCTCTCGGCGCCCGACGTCATCGCGCCCGACTTCCTCTTCGGCAAGGCCACCGACTATCCCTGCACCGTCGTCGCCGACCGGCCGACAGGCATACTCCAGATAGCTAAAAGCGACTATATCAAGATATTGAACAGCGACCAGATATTCATGTTCAACTTCCTCAACCTCCTGTCTATGAACGCTCAGAAGGCCGTCGACGGCGTCCTCGCCCTGACAACGGGCAGCATCGAAGAGCGCATCGCCTTCTGGATCATCGCCCTCACACAGCCCGGAGGCACCGACATAGTACTGAGCTGCCGCAAGCGCGACATCTACTCGTTCTTCGGCGTGCAGCGCTCGTCGTTTATCGCCACCCTCGACGGCATGAAAAACCGCGGCATCATCGACTACAACCAGACCGAAATACGCATCATCGACCGCCGCTTCCTCCTCGACATACTCCACTCCGGCAACGACGTCATCGACTGAGCGCACTGCGAGCTCAAATATAACACGAATTTTAACTTAATATCGCCTTTATCTACTGACGCATTGTTAAATACGCCATCTATAAATTAAGTTAAAATATAAGACATCAAGCAACTTTTAACTCTCTTTACCCGCCTCTGTCACGAAAAAGAAATATCTTTGCACACACCACTTGCGCGGGATATATGCTGAGACATCTGTTCATATTAGTCCTGACGCTGCTGTCGCTCACAGCAGCCGCCTCTCGGATGCCGAAAAACGTCACCGGTGCCATCGCCATGCTCGACAGCTTGCTCGACGCGCGCGAGGGCTTCGTCAGCCGCAAAGAAGCGTCAATCGACAGCATCAAACTGAGCATCGCAGGCCGCCGCGACATCCCCGCAGCCACTTTCGAGAAGCTCGGCGACCTCTACCGCCGCATTAACCTCGACTCGGCCATAAGCAACTACCGCAAGGCTCTCGCCGCGACACCGCCTGAAAAAGCAAGTCGATTAAAGTTGAAAATCAGCGCTTTGCTACCCGTTAAAGGCATGACCCGCGAGGCCGTTGCGATGCGTGAGGCCATCAGCCGCGACAGCATCGCCGCCGAAGACGTCACGCTCTACTACGACAGCGGCTTCGACCTCTTCCTGTATATCGTCGCCTTCTATCCCGAAGGACCCGAGCGCGACAGTTATCTCGCGCGAGCATATATCTGCAACGACTCGCTAATGAGGTTCCTGCCCCGTGAATCGCCTCATTATAAATACCATGAGGCAGTCAGGCATTATGCCGACCGCGACTATACCGACGCCATCGCCTCGCTGAGCGACGCCATCGGGCGCCTCGACTTCGGCGACAACCTCTTTGCCCGCGCCACCAACCTCATGTCGCAGTGCTACGAAGCCACCGGCCGCAAGCCCGAGACCGTCTTCTATCTCGCCCTCTCGGCCGCCGGCGACCTCGCCGCAGGCACCAAAGAGGCCACCTCGCTGCAGAGCCTCAGCAACGAGCTCTATCAGAGCGGCGACGTCGACCGCGCCTACCGCTACCTGATGGCCGCCCTCGACTACTCGATCGAGTCGGGTTCGGGCATACGCACCATCGAGAGCGCCCGCGCCCTGCCAATCATAGCCAAATCGTTCGATCTCAAGGATTCACAGAGCCGTCGGCAGCTCATATTCCTCATCGTCATCCTCTCGGCCGTCATCCTCGCCTGCGTCATCCTGCTCGCCTATAACTATCGCTCGCGCAAGAAGATGCAGCGGCTGCAGACCGACCTCGCCAACTCAAACGCGACCAAAGACAAATATATCACCCAGGTGCTCGCCCTCTGCTCGTCGTACGTCGACCAGCTCGAAGATTTCAACCGACTGGCTGTCAGAAAAATCAAAGCCGGCCAGGTTCAGGACTTCTACGAGATGGCCGAGTCGGGCAAGATACTCCAGAGCAAAACCGAGAATTTCCTCACCAAATTCGACGAGGCCTTCCTCCTGTCTCTTATACACATCTCCGAGCCCACGAGACGTAGAGGAATGTCGT
>CALZQD010000008.1 GCA_945828175.1 uncultured Bacteroidales bacterium
TCTCGAGCGGACCGATGACGGCAGCCTCGGCTCGCGTAAGGTTGCGGCCGAGGTAACGGCGAAAGTGATATGTATAGATGGCGCTTTTCATCGGTGTTGCAAAG
This sequence comes from uncultured Bacteroidales bacterium, assembly GCA_945828175.1. GTDB lineage: Bacteria > Bacteroidota > Bacteroidia > Bacteroidales > Muribaculaceae > CAG-873. The sequence continues at coordinate 105 of CALZQD010000008.1, forward strand.
GTAAGTCAACGTTTGGCCGGTTTTGTGACTAAAAGCGTAGTTGGATGCAATTTTAGAATGGTTAAATCACGACAGAACAAAAGAACATAAGGGCATAAGAACAGAAGGTTTTTGAGACAGAAAGACATAAAAGCAAAAATCGCCTGCAAGGCGATATGGACCAAGGGCTTCAGCCCTTGGAACCAGTGAGTTGGCTACAACGGCTGAAGCCGTAGTTCCATACGGCGGCAAGGAGGAGAGCGCCGGTACGAGGACAAATTTGAAGGCTCGAGCTTGAGGCCGCACGTTAATAGCACAGGCGGCAGGGTTTGGGTGACTGTGCCGTGGCACTGCCCTACTAAATTGTTTAAATCTTTTGTCTTTTAACTTACTCGGGTATCTCGAAGATTGAGAAGTTGACGGAGCCGTAGGTGCGGTGGTCGATGAAGTGTGGGAGGGTGCTGAAGTCGTGGTTTTTGCTGTGCTCGACGACGATGATGGTGCCGGGTTTGAGCATCTGTGAGCCGAGGATTTTGACGGGCACGCTGGCGAAGTCGGGCATATCATAAGGTGGATCGGCGAAGATGAGGTCGAATTTCTTGGTGCAGGTGTCGATGAATTTCAGGGCGTCGCCTTTGATGAGGGTGAGGTTGTCGACGTTGAGCTGCTGGGCGACTTTCTTGATGAAGTTATACTGCGTCGAGGCTTTTTCGACGGCGGTGACGTCGGCGCATCCGCGCGAAAGGAATTCGAAGGTGATGGCGCCTGTGCCGGCGAAGAGGTCGAGGGCCGAGAGGCCTTCGAAGTCGACCATGTTCTCGAGCACGTTGAAGATGTTTTCGCGTGCGAAGTCGGTTGTGGGGCGCGCTGTTATGTTTGTCGGCACGTCGAAGCGGCGACGGCCGTATTTTCCTCGGATTATTCGCATAGTGGCAATATTATGAGTTCGAAGGGTGCGGCAAGAGCCTCTTTGCCGTGGCGGTAGATGTCTGAGGGGAATATCAGGGGCATGACGTAGTTGACATATTGCCGGAGCAGGGGCGTCAGGCTGTCGCGGACGGCGCGGTCGCCCGAGAGCATCATCTCGTCGTTGAGCTGGTCGAAGCCGCAGCTGCGGGCCACGGCGAGGCAGTAGTAGAGGGCGTCGGCGACGGCTGTCGTCCTGAATGTGTTGGCCAGGAGCAGGCTGTTATTGGAGAAGGCGACGATGTCGACGGCGTCGGACGAGACGTTGACAAACATCTTGATGTTGTTGACGGCGCGGCTCTGGAATGAGAAGTAGCGGCAGAGAGGGGTCAGGCGGTGATAGACGGGCGGATTGTTGAATGTGCGGGCGAGGAAGCCTGCGATGTCGCTGTCGAGTTTCATCACCAGCGCGGCCTGAGCGCGCGGTATATCATTGACAATCAGTTTGCCGGAGTCGTCGCCGGGCCATATCAGCGTCGCAGCTTTCTCGAGGCGCGCGGCGTCGGAGGCAACAGCCGCGGGCACGAAGGCGAGGCGCGGGCAATCAACGATGACGTCGACGCGGCCGAAGTCGCAGAGCAGCAAAGGGTTGTCGTAGACAGCCTCTTCGAGGGCTTTCGACACAGACATGGCGGCACGGTCGAAGTCGATATGCCGCAATATCAGCGAATTGTCTTCGACGGTCGAGCGCAGGGCTATGTCGAGAGCGCTGTCGCTGATTTTCAGCGACAGATTCCAGAAGCGATGGTCACTGATCGCGTCTTTGGTGAGTCGGTTGTCGTTCTGCTCCATGAAACATTCGTGCCGCCGGCCTCGGCGGCTATGCAAATTTACGCCAATAATTCCACAAACGAAAGCAAAACCCGCCGAAAATCGCCGATAATAATAAAACGTTCACTGATATATCGCAGTATTTCAGCCTGATACAATCACCCCGGACAATTTTAAAGTTGGACTTTAAAATTGTCCGGGGTATATAACTTGGGCCGGCGGGCCGGCAGCGGGGGGTGGCGGTTAGTCGAGGATGGTGTCGCGGTGGCGCCAGCGGTTGATGCCGGTGCGCTGAGATGAGAGGACGGTGTTCTGGCTGCGGTCGCAGCTCTCGGTGTAGCCGCAGCAGGCGCAGCGGTAGTGGTTGCGATAGCGGTCGGTGCGCACTTTCTGTCGGTAGGTCGTCGTCTCCATGTCGAGGTCGACGTTGGTTGTCACAGTGCGGTTGCGCTTCTCGATAAAACCGCTTGAATGAGTGACTTTGGTGTATTCTTCGACGGCGGTGCTGTTGTCTTTGACGACCCGGTCAACGTCGCGGTCGCGCATGTAGGTCTGCGAGTCGAGGGTCTCGGTATCGACGAGGACTATGGTGTCGAGTCGGCGGCACGACGGACAGCGGCGATGGGGCACCTCGGGGCTGAGTGACCAGGCTACGATGAGGTAGATGAAGGCTGCGACGGGGAACATCAGCAGGGCGAACAGGGCGTAGGCGCCCCAGAGTATGAGGCAGATATACCAGTAGTAGGCCGAAATGATGCCGACGATGGCAACGAGGACGAGCAGCAGGCGGTCGCCGATGGGATAGAAGGCCTTGCGGCAGTGGAGTAGGGCCCAGAAGAGCGCGACGGGGAGGCCGCCGAGGCAGAAGAGCCAAATGAGTCCGCCGATGCCGTTGATGATATAACTGCCCCAGCGCAGGACTGACTGAACGGCGCCGTCGCCGAATTTATGGGGCTTGTAAAGATTCGAGCGTATGAGCCACGATGTCATCGGCATGTCGGCGATCTGCTCGACGAGGGGCAGATAGCGCAGGGCGTAACCGTTGCGGTAGCGGATGTCATAGTAGGCGGTCGCTGTGGCTGTGCCGTCGGCGGCGAAGGTTACCGAGGGGCGGTAGAGATGGCCGTCGGTGCGGTCGAGAGCGTCGGCGAAGAACGACACGCGGCTGCCGCCGTCAGGTGTCGGCACACGCAGCTGCGCGGGGCCGAGGAGATCCTCGCAGTTCTCGGCTGTCATCTCGGGGAGCATGGCTTCGAGGGCGCTTTTGGTGATGATGCGCTGGCGCGGCTCACTGTCGAACTGCATGTCGTCGGCGCCGGGGAATACGGGGAGGAAGTTTGTGGGCTTCAGCGATTCGACTTTGGTGCCGTCTTCGAGGACGCCCTCATAGTCTTTTATCTCGCCGCTGTCATAAAAGGAAGCTTTGGTGACTTTGACGGTCTTGCCTTTGGCGGGACCGAACTTGGGAATGACCGGGATGTCAATCTGGTCGGGGCGGAGCATGGCGCGGGTGCCATCTTCGGTCTCGACAAGATAATTCAGAAAGAGGCCGTCGCCCGAGTAGCCGATGATGCGCACCTGCGAGCCGGCGGGGACACGGATGTCGATAACATCGTCATCGGCAAAGCGGGCCGTCATGCGGGTTGTAGAGGGAACGGTGAATGATTCGTCGCTGATTTTAAGACTGCTCGACGGCAGCAGAGCGCCGGCAAGCATCACACACAGCAGGACAAGAAAGAGAGTCGTCTCGAAGTTGAAGAGACGAGAGAGTTTCATAGAATCGGTTTAAAATGTTGATATTAGGCTACAAAGATAATATGCAGAGTGTAAGTGTGCAAATAGTAGGCTAAAAAACATAAATGGTAAAAGAATCAGGCGGATATGTCGATATTTTTTTGTAATTTTGCGTGCTCACAGATTACAAACAGAGATAATTTATTCTAAAAAGTACTATTTTATTATAAAAAGGTCTGCGGCACGCAAGAGCATGCCGCATTTTTAACAATCTTATTCGGAAACTAAAAAATGGACATTAAAGACATCACTGTCAAGTTTGCCGAACCAGAGCAGGTCAAATATGCCGACCTCATTGTCAAGCTGATATACGAGTCAGCCTTGCAGCGAGGCACCGGCATAGCGAAGCGCAGCCCCGAATATATCGCCGCAAAAATCAGCGGCGGTAAAAGCGTGGTAGCCCTTCACGGTGACAGGCTCGTAGGGTTCAGCTACATTGAGAGCTGGAGTCATGGAGATTTTGTTGCAACATCCGGTTTGATTGTCGACCCAGATTACCGCCATCTTGGCCTTGCCGGCGCCATCAAGGCGAAAACTTTCGAGCTGGCTCGACTTCGATTCCCGTTTGCCAAACTTTTCTCCATCACGACATCCCTCCCGGTAATGAAACTCAACTCGAGGATGGGCTACAAACCCGTGACGTTCTCGGAACTCACGGACGATGAAGAGTTTTGGCGAGGTTGCGAAGGTTGCAGGAACTACGATATCCTTCAGCGGAACAACCGCCGGATGTGCCTCTGCACCGGCATGCTCTATGATCCGCAGCAGCCTCTCGCTGAGAAAGACCATGCTAATCCTTATGTCATGAAGGTGAAGAATGTATTGAACAAAGTGCTTCACCTCCGACGAGCAGAGCTCTGACACAGACACATCTACCTACAACAGCATCACGAAGACACGGCGGCCGCCAGCAGCGCTGCCGGCGTTTCGGCATATTTCTCAAACAATCGAAATCAAAAAAATAAAATGACAGAAAATAAGAAAAAGAAAGTGCTGCTCGCTTTTTCGGGCGGCCTCGACACATCGTTTGCAGTCAAATATTTATCTGAAGACCTCGGATATGAAGTACACACCGCCATCGCCAACACCGGCGGTTTTACCGAAGAAGAGCTGAAAGTCATCGCCGACAAGTCGAAGCGGCTCGGCGCCGCCTCGCACGCCACGCTCGACATCACCCAGGAATATTACGACAAGAGCATCAAGTATATGGTGGCCGGCAACGTGCTCCGCAACGGCACCTACCCCATATCTGTTAGCTCAGAGCGCATCTTCCAGGCCATCGCCACGATAGAGTATGCCAAGAAAATAGGCGCCGACGCCATCGCCCACGGCTCGACCGGCGCAGGCAACGACCAGGTGCGCTTCGATCTGACATTCCAGATTCTCGCACCCGAAATCGAGATCATCACGCCGACGCGCGACCTCGCCCTCACCCGCGAATATGAGATAGACTACCTCAAGAAACACGGCTACGAGGCTGATTTCAAGAAACTCGAATATTCGATCAACAAAGGTCTATGGGGCACGTCGATAGGCGGCAAGGAGACCCTCCACTCAGAGCAGACCCTGCCCGAAGAGGCCTATCCCTCGCAGGTAACTGCCACCGAGCCCGAGGAGCTGACCATCTCGTTCAAAGAAGGCGAGATTTCGGCCGTCAACGGCAAGGAATTCACCGACAAGGTCGAGGCCATCCGCGAGGTCGAGCGCATCGGTTCGCGCTTCGGCATCGGCCGCGACATGCACATCGGCGACACCATCATCGGCATCAAAGGCCGCGTTGGCTTCGAGGCCGCCGGCCCGATACTCATCATCGCCGCCCACAAGATGCTCGAGAAGCACACCCTCACCAAATGGCAGCAATACTGGAAAGACCAGGTCGGCACCTGGTATGGCATGTTCCTCCACGAAGCCCAGTATCTCGAGCCCGTCATGCGCGACATCGAGAAGATGCTCGAGAGCTCGCAGCGCAATGTCACCGGCACAGTCTCGCTCATCCTGCGGCCATATTCCTACACCCTTGTCGGCGTCGACTCGCCCTTCGACCTGATGAAGACCGATTTCGGCGAATACGGCGAAATCAACAAGGCCTGGACCGCCGACGACGTGAAAGGCTTCACCTGCATCCTCGCCAATCAGATGAAGATATACCACAACAACCAGCTGAAAAACGGCAAAGCTGAATAATCTGCAAATATATAAAGATATAAAGTGAAGAAAATCGGTATCATAGGAGGCGCCGGCTATACCGCCGGCGAGCTCCTTCGCCTCCTCATAAACCACCCCGAGGCGAAAGTGGAATTCATCCACTCCACAAGCCACGCGGGCGCGCCGGTGACCGACGTCCATCAGGGCCTCGCCGGCGAGACCGACCTTGTGTTCTCAGACACTCATCCGCTCGACTCGGTCGACATTCTGTTTCTCTGCAGCGCCCATGGCCACAGCCGCGAGTTCTGGGAGAACAACGGGCGACCGTCGGGACTCAAGGTCATCGACCTCGCCCAGGACTTCCGCGACGAAAGCGATGGCTATGTCTACGGCCTTCCCGAAATCAACCGCGACAGGATAGCCCGCGCCGCCTCTGTCGCTAATCCCGGCTGCTTCGCAACGGCCATACAGCTGTCGCTGCTGCCGCTTGCCGCGGCAGGACTGCTCCCCGTCGGCGGCGACATCAACGTCACGGCCCTCACCGGCTCGACCGGCGCAGGCGTCAAACCCGGCGCGACGACCCATTTCAGCTGGCGCACCGACAACATATCGGTCTACAAGCCCTTTACCCACCAGCATCTCAAGGAAATCGGCGCCACGCTCGAGAAACTGCAGCCCGGCAACACTTCGACTATCAATTTCGTGCCGATGCGCGGCGACTTCGCCCGAGGCATTTTTGCCGTGACGCATCTCGACTGCGACCTCTCGGAAGACGAGGCCGTAGCCTTATACAAAGACTTTTACCGCGACGCGCCCTTCACCATAGTCAGCGACCGGCCGATTGACCTCAAGCAGGTCGTCAACACCAACAAGGCGCTGATTCATGTCGAGAAACACGGCCGCAAACTGCTCATCACCGCGGCCGAAGACAACCTGCTCAAAGGGGCGTCGGGTCAGGCCGTGCAGAACATGAACATCATGCTCGGCATCGACGAGACCGCGGGTCTGAGGCTTAAACCGTCGGCTTTCTGACAGAGACAGCCGTATTATAGTATCTTCTCATCTGAAATAAATCAAACTGTTTGTTACTGTGGAATTATTCGATGTTTATTCACTATACGACATAGAGCCCGTCAGAGGCGCCGGCTCGCATGTGTTTACGGCCGACGGCACCGACTATCTCGACCTTTACGGCGGTCATGCCGTAATCTCCATCGGCCACGCCCATCCGCATTATGTCGAGGCTCTCTCGCGTCAGGCGGCAGCCCTCGGCTTCTATTCAAACTCGGTGAAGAATTCGCTTCAGGAGCGGTTTGCCGCCCGTCTCGGCGAGGTCTCGGGCTATGACGACTACTCGCTCTTCCTCTGCAACTCGGGCGCCGAGGCCAATGAAAACGCTCTCAAGCTCGCGTCGTTCGCGACAGGGCGCGACAAAGTCCTCGCCTTCGGCAAAGCTTTCCATGGGCGTACCTCGGGTGCGGTGGCCGTCACCGACAATCCGTCGATACGCTCGCCCTTCAACGGCGCCGACAAGGTCACCTTCGTGCCGCTCAACGACGAGCAGGCCGTCGCCGAAGCCCTCTCGACCCGTCAATATGCCGCGGTGATTATCGAGGGCATCCAGGGCGTGTCGGGCATCCACGAGCCTACGGCCGACTTCCTGAAATCTCTCGAGCGCGAATGTAAGGCCACAGGCACCATCCTCGTCCTCGACGAGATTCAGTCGGGCTATGGGCGCACAGGCCGCTTCTTCGCCCACCAGCACTCGGGCATCCGCGCCGACATCGTCACCTGCGCCAAGGGCATAGCCAACGGCTTCCCGATGGGCGCCGTCATCATCTCGCCCGAGTTCGAGGCCGTCAAAGGCATGCTCGGCACAACCTTCGGCGGCAATCATCTCGCTTGCGCCGCAGCTTTGGCCGTGCTCGACGTCATTGAGAATGAAAACCTTATCGCCAATGCGGCCGCGGTAGGCGACTACCTTATCGCCGAATTGCGCAAAATCGACAAGGTGACCGACGTACGCGGCCGCGGGCTGATGATAGGCCTTGAGGTCGACGGCTTAAGCGGCTCGGATCTGCGCAAAAAGCTCCTCTTCGAGCACCATATTTTCACCGGAGGCGCCGGCAAGACGACTGTGCGCCTGCTGCCTGCCCTGTCGCTGTCGAAAGACGAGGCCGCATATTTTATCAACGAATTCAAGAAAGTAATACAATGAAAAAATTCACGACCGTCGGGGACATAGGCCCGCTCGACAAGGCACTTGCCGAGGCCGCCCTGATAAAGAAAGACCGTTTCGCCTTTACAGAGCTCGGCAGAAACAAGACCCTGCTGATGATATTCTTCAACTCGTCGCTGCGCACACGCCTCTCAACGCAGAAGGCCGCCATGAATCTGGGCATGAACGTCATAGTGCTCGATGTAAACCAGGGCGCATGGAAGCTCGAGACCGAGTACGGCGTAATTATGGACGGCGACAAGGCCGAGCATCTCCTCGAGGCTATCCCGGTGATGGGCTCTTACTGCGACATCATCGGAGTGCGCTCGTTCGCAGGCCTGAAAGACAAGAAAGAAGATTATGAGGAGCGTGTCATCGAGCAGTTTATCAAATATTCGGGCCGACCCGTGTTCAGCATGGAGGCCGCCACGCGCCACCCGCTGCAGAGTTTCGCCGACCTCATCACCATCGAAGAGTTCAAGACCAAGTCACGCCCCAAGGTCGTGATGACCTGGGCGCCTCATCCCCGCGCCCTGCCACAGGCAGTGCCCAACTCGTTCGCCGAATGGATGAATGCCACCGACTATGACTTCGTCATCACCCACCCCCACGGCTATGAGCTCGACCCGCTCTTTACGGGCAAAGCCACGATTGAATATGACCAGCGCAAGGCTTTCGAGGGCGCCGATTTCATATATGCCAAGAACTGGTCGGCATATACCGACCCCAACTACGGCAAAATCCTGTCGACCGACCGCGGCTGGACCGTCGACGAAGAGAAGATGGCGCTCACCGACAATGCCCGGTTCATGCACTGTCTGCCGGTGCGCCGAAACATGATAGTGACCGACGGCGTCATCGACTCAGACCGCAGCATCGTGATTCCCGAAGCCGCCAACCGCGAGATCTCGGCCCAGGTAGTGCTAAAACGTCTGCTTGAAGGACTTGCGTGATGGACGGCGGGAATAACAACAGCCGGCCGTCGCTCGCCGGCAGCTGCATCAAGGTCGTGAAAATCGGCGGCAATGTGATTGACAATCCCGAGGCACTGCGGACTTTCCTTAAGGATTTCGCCTCAGTCGAGGGTCCGAAGATACTCGTCCACGGCGGCGGCAAGGAAGCTACGCGCATGAGTGAGGCGATGGGCGTCGAGACGCAAATGATCGGCGGCCGCAGAATCACCGACGGCGAGACCATCAAAATCGTCACAATGGTCTATGCCGGCCTTATCAACAAGCGCATCGTCGCAATGCTTCAGGCCGAGGGCTGCAACGCCACCGGCCTCAGCGGAGCCGACGGCAACGTCATCCCGGCGACGAAAAGACCGCCCGAGCCTGTCGACTACGGCTTTGTCGGCGACATCGACGCCTCGCGTATCAATGACGGCTATATCGCGGCTCTTCTGCGCGAGGGCTGTGTGCCTGTGTTCTGCGCGATATGCCACGACGGCAAGGGCAATCTTCTCAACTGCAACGCCGACTCGGTGGCCAATGCCGTGGCCGTGGCGGCTTCGAGGATAGCGCCCGTGAGACTCACCTTCTGTTTCGAGAAGCCGGGCGTCCTGGCCGACCCCGGCGACGACTCGTCGGTCATCCCGCTGGTGACGCCCGAGATATTTCAGCGTCTCAAAAGCGAGGGCATCGTTGCCGACGGCATGTTACCCAAGCTTCAGAACGCCCTTGCGTCGGCCGAAGCCGGCGTCAGCGAGGTGCGTATCTGCAGCGCCTCGGCGCTCTGCGGCGACAGCGGTACGATAATCAGAAAATAACAGCAAGACGGACAAAGCTATGGCATCAGAAACAAGAGCCCCGTTCACCCGGCACAAGAATCTCGACGAGGCGGTCGGGCTGATCAGCAAGCTCGTCGCGACGCCGTCGTTTTCGAGAGAAGAATCGGCCACGGCCGACATATGGGAAAACTGGCTCAGGGAGAAGAAAGCCGGGCGAGTCGAGCGTCTTCACAACAACGTCTTTGTCGTGGCCGAGGGCTTCTCGCACGAGCGTCCCACGCTGATGCTCAACTCCCATCACGACACGGTCAGGCCGGCGGCGTCATATACCCGCGACCCCTTTGAGGCCGTTGTCGAAGACGGGCGCCTCTATGGCCTCGGCAGCAACGACGCCGGAGCGTCGGGCGTGGCGCTGGCCTTCACATTCCTGCATCTTGCCCGCTCGGGCGCCCTTCCCTTCAACATGATTCTGGCCATAACGGCGGCCGAGGAGGTTATGGGCGAGAACGGCATGAGGGCTTTCCTGCCGCACCTTGCCGAGCGAGGCCTAACGCCCGACATGGTACTCGTCGGCGAGCCCACGGGCATGCAGCCGGCCATCGCCGAGCGCGGACTCCTCGTGCTCGACGCGACCGTGGCGGGCAAGTCGGGCCATGCCGCACGAAACGAGGGCATTAACGCTATCTACAGGGCCATCGACGACATCACCGCCCTAAGAAACTTCGCGCCGGCGGCCGTGAGCGACGTGCTCGGCCCGATAAAGGTGAGCGTCACGATGATAGATGCCGGCACGCAGCATAATGTCGTGCCCGACTCGTGTCGCTACGTCGTCGACGTGCGCACGACCGACGCTTACTCAAACGAAGAGACGGTCGAGCTGCTCAGAGAAGCCGTCAGCTGGAGCGAACTGAAGCCACGCTCGACCCGCGTCCATGCCTCGGTCATCGCCCCGGATCATCCCCTGGTCAGGAGTGCCGTCGCCTTAGGCCGAACGCCTTTCGTCTCGCCGACGACATCCGACATGGCGCTGATGCACGGCATCCCGTCGCTGAAGATTGGTCCGGGCGAGTCATCGCGCTCGCATACCGCCGACGAATTTGTCCTTCTCGAAGAGATAAACGAAGCCCTGCATCTCTATCCCGCCTTGCTCAAGGGAATGGATGTTCGCGGGCTTGATTTCAGACATTAAAAAGAAACTTCATATCATAATTAGAATATGGCAAAACAACTATGGAACAAGGGTTTCGAGCCCGACGGCTCGATTGAGGAATTTACCGTCGGCCGCGACCGCGAGCTCGACCTCCGTCTGGCGGCCTACGACGTGCAGGGCTCGATGGCACATATACGTATGCTTCAGAAAATAGGGCTGCTCACCGCCGACGAGCTCAAGCTGCTACTCCCGGCCTTGCAGGAGATAGCAGACAGCATCGCAAAAGGCGATTTCGTCATCGAGGACGGCGTCGAGGATGTTCATTCGCAGGTTGAGTTCCTCCTGACCTCGCGCTTGGGCGATGTGGGCAAGAAGATCCACTCGGGACGCTCGCGCAACGACCAGGTGCTCGTTGACCTCAAACTGTTTTTCCGCGACGAGCTTTGCCGTATTACCGAGGCGGTGAAGAAACTCTTCGACAGGCTTATAGCCCTGTCGGATGAACACAAGGACAAGCTCATGCCGGGCTACACGCATCTTCAGGTGGCTATGCCCTCGTCGTTCGGACTGTGGTTCGGCGCCTACGCCGAGACGCTGACCGACGACATGCAGCTCGTCACCGCAGCCTATAATATCACCAACCGCAACCCCCTCGGCTCGGCTGCGGGCTACGGCTCATCGTTTCCCCTCGACCGCGAGGAGACAACGCGGCTGTTGGGCTTCGCCAGCCCACATTATAATGTCGTCGCGGCGCAGATGAGCCGCGGCAAGACCGAGCGCGCCGTCGCTTCGGCCATTGCATCCGTGGCCTCGACATTAGGCCATTTTGCCATGGACGTGTGCATGTGGATGTGCAACAATTTCGGCTTCGTCTCTTTCCCCGACGAGCTGACCACGGGCTCGAGCATCATGCCCCATAAGAAGAACCCCGATGTCTTCGAAATCATGCGCGGCAAATGCAACCGCCTGCAGGCCATACCCAACGAGCTTGCGCTCCTCACGGCAAACCTGCCGCTCGGCTACAACCGCGACCTGCAGCTGATGAAAGACATACTCTTCCCGGCCACAACGGAGCTCGTCGAGTGCCTCGACATGGCTGAGTTCATGCTCCGCCACATCAGGGTGAAAGATAATATCCTCGACGATCAGCGATACGACTATATCTTCACGGTCGAGGATGTCAACCGGCGTGTCCTCAGCGGCGTGCCTTTCAGAGACGCCTACCGTCAGATAGGCGAGGCCGTGCAGCGCGGTGAATACCGTCCGACCCGCGAGGTGCATCACACCCATCTCGGCAGCATCGGCTGTCCGGCAAACGACCGGATTGTCGAGAGGATGGAAGCGCTGACAGCTCCGATTCTCGTCGGCGCAAAAGCCTGACATAGCGCCTCGGAGCGGATAAATTTCACACTTTCCCGTTATTCCGGCTTGAAAATTTGTCGGGACGGGAAAGTGTTTTTATCTTTGCAGCCGAATGGCGAGGGAACCGGGTCAGAATCCCGGACAGTACCCGCTGCTGTAAGTTCTCAATAGTTTGCGGCGCAATCATGCCACTGGAGCCACGGCTCTCGGGAAGGCGCGCCGGAAGAGAAAAGTCAGAAAACCTGCCGTTCAGCATTTTAACCCTATCAGCCGACGGGATTATTGGCACTGAGATGAAAAAGATAACAAGATTCATACAACTTTCTGTGGCGGCGCTGCTTGCGGTGGCGTCGGCATCGTGTATGCGTTGGGATTACGCCGACGAGGGTAGCGATTTCGACATCAAGGCTCCGGGGCTGTTTATCGTCAACGAGGGCAACTTTCAGTATGGCAACGCCACGCTGAGCTTCTATGCCCCCGCCGACCGCACGGTCGAAAACGAGGTGTTCTCGCGCGCCAACGGCATGAAACTCGGTGACGTGGCCCAGTCGATGACAATTCACGGCGACCTCGGTTGGGTCGTGGTCAACAATTCGCACGTCATCTTCGCCATCGACACCGACACTTTTAAGGAGCGCGGACGCATCGAGAACCTCACCTCACCCCGCTATATCCACTTCGTCAGCGACGACAAGGCCTATGTCACCCAGATCTGGGATAACCGCATCTTCATCGTCAACCCCAAGACCTACAGCATTACGGGCACCATCACCGTGCCCGACATGGTCCAGAGCAGCGGCTCGACCGAACAGATGGTGCAGCTCGGACGCTATGTCTACTGCAACTGCTGGAGTTATCAGAACCGCATCATCAAAATCGACACCGAGACCGACGAGGTCGTGGCGAGTCTCGAGGTCGGCATACAGCCGACGTCGCTCGTCATCGACCGCTATGACCGCCTCTGGACCATCACCAACGGCGGCTACGCGGGCAGTCCCTACGGCTACGAGGAGCCGGCGCTTCACCGCATCGACCTCGAGACCTTCACGGTCGACGCGACCTACCGTTTCAGGCTCGGCGACAGTCCGTCGGAAATATGCATCAACGGCAGCGGCGACCGGCTCTACTGGCTCAACGACGCCGTCTGGACGATGGATGTCATGGCGACGGCGCTTCCCGCCACGCCCTTCCTGGTTTCGCGCGACACGAAGTACTACGGGCTTACGGTCGACCCTGTCAGCGGCGAGGTCTATGTCGCCGATGCCATCGACTACCAGCAGCAGGGCATTGTCTACCGCTACAGCCCCGACGGCCACCTCCTCGACGAATTCTACGCCGGAATAACCCCCGGAGCTTTTTGCTGGAAGGTAGATGGGCATCAATAAACAAAAGAACAGAAGGACATAAGAACATAAGAAAAATTAAGCTATGGATATAGAGGAACTGATACGTAAGGTTATGAATTGTGCCCATGCTGTGCATAGGGTCATGAAACCCGGACTTATGGAAATACTCTATAAACGTGCTTTTGCTTATGAACTGGAATGTAATGGGTTTTCCGTTGAAATAGAGAAAGAGATACCGGCTTTTTATAAGGATAAACTTATCGGCTCTCTGAAGGCTGATATAATAGTTGACGGTCGGCTGATTCTTGAGCTTAAAGCTGCCAATGAACTGACTGATGCTAACCGTTATCAGCTTGTTACTTATCTCGAGCTTACTGGAATCGAGCATGGCCTTCTGATTAATTTCGGGTCGCCGATTATGCAGATAGAGCGCAAATTCAGGACATACCGTCCCAGAGTCATAAAGAAATAAACAGAAGAGCATAAGAGATATTTAGTTATGAACAAGGATATAATGACAGATAAGATAACGAATAAAAGACATTATAAAGCCTTTTGTTCTTCTGCATTATTACCGTTATGTTCCTTAAAATTATATATAATTTCTTTTGTTCTTTTGTTCTTTTGCCCTTATGTTCTTTGCCAGAAACAATTGAGGGAATTAGTCGTGACGGCGAAGAGGCCGATGAAGGATATCGGCGTGCAGCGGACGACGTTTGATTCGCTGGCTCTGAAAGAGAATATCGCGCTGTCGATGGCCGATGTGCTGACTTTCGGCTCGTCGGTCTACGTCAAAAGCTACGGCCGCGCGACGCTGTCGACAATCGCCTTCCGCGGCACATCGCCCAGCCATACCCAGGTGACCTGGAACGGCATGCGCATCAACAATCCCATGCTCGGCATGACCGACTTCTCGACTATCCCCGCCTATTTCATCGACCGCGCGTCGCTGCTCCACGGCACCTCGAGCGTCAACGAGGCCGGCGGCGGTCTCGGCGGACTCGTCAGCCTCGGCACGGTGGCCGACGTCGACTCGGGACTCAATGTGCAGTATGTCCAGGGTATAGGCTCGTTCTCGACCTTCGACGAATTCGCCCGTCTGACCTACGGCGACGAGCACTGGAGCCTGTCGACGCGCGTCGTCTATTCCTCGTCGCCCAACGACTATAAATATACCAACCACGACAAGAAGGTCAATATCTATGACGACGACCACCACATCATAGGCTGCTACCATCCGCGCGAACGCAACCGCAGCGGCGCCTTCAAGGATTTTCACATCCTCCAGGAGGTATATTACAACGTCCTCAACGGCAACCGATTCGGCCTCAACGCCTGGTATACCGGCTCAAACCGCGAGCTGCCGATGCTCACGACCGACTACGGCGACGAGCGCGACTTCGAGAACCGCCAGCGCGAGAACACTTTCCGCGGCATCGTTTCGTGGGACCGCAGCGGCGAGAAACTGCGCTTTGGCCTGCGCGGCGGCTACGTCCATACCTGGATGGCCTATGACTACAGCCGCGAGGTCACCGAGGGCAACCGCGTCAACATGACCCGCTCGCGCAGCCGCATCAACACCTTCTTCGGGCGCTTCGACGGCACCTACAATCCGTCGAAACGCTGGATTTTCACTCTCGGCGTCGCCGCCCATCAGCATTTTGTCCGCAGCGAGGACAAGCAGATCATACTCCAGGAGGGCGACAAGGGCATCGTCGGCTACGACAAGGGCCGCATCGAGCTGTCGGCCTCGGCTTCGGCCAAATGGCAGGCAACCGACCGCATCGGCCTGTCGGCGGTCTTCCGCGAGGATATGTTCGGCGATTCGTGGGCGCCCGTGATTCCGGCCTTTTTCGCCGACGCACTGCTGTCGCGCACAGGCAATATCATGCTGCGCGCCTCCGTGTCGAAAAATCATAAGTTCCCGTCGCTCAACGACCTCTATTTCCTCCCCGGCGGCAATCCCGACCTGCGCAGCGAAGAGGGCTGGACATATGACGCGGGCATCAGCTTCGACACGGGTTCGACGAAACCCCTGCCGTTCAGCGTCGGCGGCGGTCTGACATGGTTTGACTCGCATATCTCCGACTGGATAATCTGGCTGCCGACGACAAAGGGCTTTTTCTCGCCCCGAAACGTCAAGGACGTCCATTCCTACGGTCTCGAGGCGCGCCTCAACGTCGCCTTCGAGCCTGCAAAAGACTGGTAT